>NZ_JBFBDO010000068.1:0-46576 GCF_040683335.1 Kitasatospora sp. NPDC093806 | reverse complement strand
CTGTCCCTCGCGGACGCCTGCACGCTGGTCGTGGCGCGCGGTCGGCTGATGGAGGCGCTGCCCGAGGGCGGCGCGATGGTGGCCGTCGGGGCTCCTGAGGCTGAGGTGCGGGAGCTGCTGGACGGTACCGAGGGTGTGTGGGTGGCGGCCGTGAACGGCCCGTCGTCCCTCGTCCTCTCCGGACACGAGGAGCAGGTCCTCGCCGTGGCCGCGGCTGCGGCGGAGCGGGGCTTCCGTACTCGTCGTCTGACGGTCAGCCACGCGTTCCACTCGGGTCTGATGGACCTGATGCTGGAGGAGTTCAACACGGTCGTCTCGGGCCTGCGCTTCGAAGAGCCGACCGTTCCCCTGGTGTCGACCGTGACGGGCCGGGTGGAGACGGAGCTGTGGACGGACCCCGCTTACTGGGTCCGCCAGGTCCGTCAGTCGGTGCGCTTCGCCGACGCCGTGACCACCATGCTCGACCTCGGCACCGGCGTGTTCCTGGAGGTCGGCCCCGACGCCGTGCTGTCCGGGATGGTGGCCGAGTGCCTGCCGCAGGACGGCCCGGCCCGCGCCGTGGTCCCGTCCCTGCGCCGTGACCGTGACCAGGCTCGTACGGCCGTCGAGGCGCTGGCCCGTCTGCACGCGGCGGGAACCCCCGTCACCTGGGAGACCGTGTTCCAGGGCACCGGCGCTCGCCGGATCGACCTGCCGACCTACGCCTTCCAGCGCCGCCGCTACTGGCCGGAGGTGTCCGGGACGGGCGTCAAGGACGCGACCGGGCTGGGCCTGGAGACCGCCGCGCACCCGCTGCTCGGCGCGGCGATCGAGGTCGCGGACAGCGACGAGGTCCTGTTCACCGGCCGGCTCTCCCTCGCTACGCACCCGTGGCTGGCCGACCACACCGTGCTGGGCGCCGTCGTGCTGCCCTCGGCCGGATTCCTGGAGCTCGCCGTCCGCGCCGGTGACCAGGTGGGCGCCTCCTTCGTCGAGGAGCTGACGCTGGAGGCACCGCTGGTGCTGGAGAAGGGCGCCGGGGTTCGCCTGCAGGTCCTGGTGGCGGAGCCGGACGCCGCCGGCCGGCGCGGCGTGGCGATCCACGCGCGACCGGAGGGCGCCGTGGAGGAGCCGTGGACCCGGCACGCGAGCGGTGTGCTGGCGGCGGACGGCCCGGTCACCGGGACCGATCTGACGCAGTGGCCGCCCGCCGGGGCCGAGGCCGTCGACCTCGACGGGTGCTACGAGCGGCTCGCCGGGTCGGGCTTCGCCTACGGGCCGGCGTTCCAGGGCCTGAGGGCCGCCTGGCGCCTCGGCGACACGGTGTTCGCCGAGGTGGTGCTGCCGGAGCAGGTCGCCCCGCAGGCCGCGTCGTTCGGCCTGCACCCGGCGCTCCTGGAGGCCGCGCTGCAGTCGGTGTCGCTGCCGGCGGCGGACGGCGGGGAAGGCCACCGGGGGCTGCCGTTCTCCTGGAGCGGCGTCTCGCTGGAGGCGGTCGGTGCGACGGCCCTTCGGGTCCGGCTGACCCCGACCGGGCCGGACACGCTGTCCCTGGCCGTCGCGGACGGGGCGGGCCGGTCGCTGGCGGCCGTCCGCTCGCTCGCGCTGCGGCCGGTCCGGGCCGACCGGCTCGCCGCCGTCGGCGGCACGGGGCAGCGGTCGCTGCTCGAACCCGCCTGGGTGTCGGTGTCGGTGCCGGAAGCGACCGCGGCCCCGTCCTGGGTGGCGGTCGGCGGCACCGGGGCCGTGCGGCTCGCGGCGGCCGTGGACGCGGCCGCCGACGACCGGCCTGCTGCCGGGGCGCTGGTCGTGCCCGATTTCGACGCGCTCGGCGGTCTGCTGGCCTCGGGCGGTCGGGTGCCGGAGGTCGTCCTGATCCCGGTGCCCACCGCGGCGGAACTCGCCGCGGCCGGCCTCGCCGTGGGCGCTCCGGCCCCGGCGGACGCGGACGCCCCGGACGCGGACGCCAACGTCGTGGGCGCCCCGATCGCGGACGCCGCGGTGGCGGCTGTGCGCTGGGCGGCCGAGGCGGTCCGGGCCGGGCTCGCCGACGAGCGGCTCGCCGGTGCGCGGCTGGTGTTCGTCACGCGTGGCGCGGTGACCGTCGACCCGGCCGACCGTGCGGCGGACCCGGTGGGAGCGGCGGTGGCCGGGCTCGTCAGGTCGGCGCAGGCAGGGGACGCCGGACGGTTCGGCATCCTCGACCTGCCCGACGGTCCGTTCGACGAGGCCGCTGCGGCCGCCGCGGCCGCCCTGCGGATCACGGACGAGCCGCACCTCGCGGTCCGCGCGGGGACGGTGCTCGCGGCGCGGCTCGTCCGCGTGCAGGGGCGGGAGGCCGGGGCCACGGCGCCCGCGCCGCTGTCCGAGGGCACGGTGCTGGTCACCAACGCCGATGGGGCGGTCGGTCAGGAGGTGGTCAGGGAGCTGGTGGACGTCCACGGCGCTCGGCACCTGCTCCTGACGGTCTCCGACGCGGGCGACCTCGACGGCGGCTCCTACGGCGACCTCGACGGTGGCTCCGAGGGCGACATCGACGGCGCGGAGGTACGGCTGAGCCGCGTGGTCTGCGACCTCACCGACCGTGCGGCGCTGGACCGGCTGCTGCGGGACGTCCCCGCCGACCGCCCGCTGACCGCGGTGGTCCACCTGCCGGGAGCGGAGGCGGCCGGAGCGGCCGCCGACCAGGCCGACGAGGAGGCGCGGCAGCACCTGCGGGCGCGGCTGGTCGCGGCCGAGAACGTGGATCTGCTGACCCGTGGAGCCGGGGTGGCGGCCTTCGTCCTGTGCGCCTCCCCGGCGGGTGTGCTCGGCGAGCCCGACCGGGCCGGCGCCGGTGCGGCCGGCGCGTTCCTGGAGGCGCTCGCCCACCGGCGCAGGGCCGCGGGCGGTGCGGCCACGGTGCTGGGCCGGGAGGCGTGGGCCGAGGAGGCCGGGACCGACCGGTCGCTGCCCGGGCCGTGGTCGGCCTGGCTGAGCGACTCCGGTCGGCCCGGGGGGCTGGGCGCGGCGCTCGACAGCGGGCTGCCGGCCGTGCTGGCCGTGCGGCCGCGGGTCGGGAGCCGGGGGGCGTCGGACCACACCGGTCCGGTTCCCGCGCTGCTGCGGGGCCTGGTGCGGGCGACGGTGCGCCGCACCGCGTCGGCCGGGACCGCGGAGACGCGGGAGGACCTCGGGCGGCGGCTGGCCGGTCTGCCGGAGCACGAGTGGCCGCCGGTGCTGACCGAGATCGTCTGCGGCCAGGCCGCCGCGGTGCTCGGCCACGGTGCCGCGGCCGCCGTCCGGCCGGAGAAGGGCTTCATCGAGCAGGGCTTCGACTCGCTCACGGCCGTGGAGCTGCGGAACCGGCTGAACGACGCGACGGGCCTGCGCCTGCCGTCGACCCTGGTGTTCGACTACGCGACCCCCGAGGCGCTGGTCCGGGGCCTGTGCGGGGAACTCGCCGCCGGGGTCCCGGCCGGTCCGGGGGAGGCGGCGGCCGGGGAGCTGCGGGCCGGTTCGCCGGGTGCCGGGGCCGTCGCGCCGGCTCCGGCCTCCGACGACTTCCTCGCCTCGATGTTCACGCAGGCCTACGAGCGGGCCAAGCTGGAGCACGGTCTCGATCTGCTGATCGCGGCCGCCAGGATCAGGGAGAAGTTCGAGGATCCGGCGGCGGTCGCCCGGGTGTCGGAGCCGGTGACGCTGGCGTCGGGTCCGGCCGGTGCGGCGATCGTCTGCTTCCCCACCCTGGGCGCGCTGTCCAGCCCGTACCAGTACGCGCGCTTCTCCGCGCCGCTGGCCGGCCGGCGCGAGGTGCTCTCGCTCCCGCTGCCCGGCTTCGTGAAGGGCGAGCTGCTGCCCGCCGATCTGGAGACGATCGTCGAGCAGCAGGCCCTGGTGATCGAGCGTCGGTTCGGTGACCGGCCGTTCGTGCTGCTCGGCCACTCGTCCGGGGGCTGGACGGCCGCCGCGGTGGCGCGCCGGCTGGAGCGGGGCGGTGCGCGGCCGGCGGCCCTGGTGCTGCTCGACACCTACGCACCGGACAGCCCGCCGCCGGCCTCGATCCAGTACGGGTTCATCGACACCATGCTGGACCGCGGCGACGTGTTCGGGAGCATCGACGACACCCGGTTCAGTGCGATGGGCGGCTACTTCGACGTGTTCGCCGAGTGGCAGCCGGAGACCGTTCCCGTCCCGACGCTGCTGGTGCGGGCGCAGGACCCGCTGCGGCACCCGTCGGCGGAGGCCGGCGAGACGGAGGAGTGGCGCTCCTCCTGGCCGCTGCCGCACGAGGCGCTGACCGTCCCGGGCCACCACTTCAGCATGCTGGAGGAGTACTCGGAGGACTGCGCCGTCGCCGTGCACGACTGGCTGACCACCGAACTCGGCGCCTGACGCCGGTTCTCTCCCGGGGGCTCCCCGGCGGCGTTCGCCGCCGGGGAGCCCCCGTTCGGTTTGCCGCTTGCAATCCGGAAAGTGCCACGGGGCCGTTTATGCGGTGCCGGAATTTGCGGAACCGGACCGTCAACACCCGCTTTCGATGAATTGTTGCGCCTGCACAAAGTCTGTCCGAGACTTGCTGGGAGATCGACCGGGGCTGGGGTAGGGTGAGCTCGTCGCGGGGGGCGAAGGAGTCGGGTCTGCCCCCAGGCTGCGGGTTCCGAAAAAGGCCTCATCGCCTATTCGGGCAATGCGTACACACGGGGAGATGCAGACCTATGGGAAATCTTCTTTCTGAACGCTTATCCGGCCGGTGGGCGCAATTTGTCGGCCCGCACCGCTTTTCACCTGGTCCTGCAGCGGGCCCTGAATTCGCTGTGCAGGAATTCCCGGCGCGCGCGGTTCTGAATGCCGCGCGCCGGCCTGGCCTCCCTCCTGCCTGATCCCCTCCGGGGGTGACCGCCGGCAGGCGCCTTGGCGCGTACGGACGCCGGTCGACAGGACGCCGGTCGGCGGGACGCCGTCGATGCCCGTCCTCTGACGCTCCCTCGGTGCCGGTGGCGCTCCGACCCGCGGTGGTGTGAGGGGGCGTCCGTCCGTGTGCCCGCGATCGGGTCCGGCGGGCGATCGCCACAGTCCGGAACCGAAGCCCGTCCGCCCCGGGGTCGCGCCGGCGGTGCCCGGCTGCCCCGTGCCCACCCGGTGGTGACGGCCGTGCCGCCGCGGCGCCGGTCCGGGCATCCCGGCCCCGCCGCGCGCACTTCGCTCCGCCATGCGCACTTCGCTCCTCCCCGGGCCGCAGCCGGGGGCATCCACGAAGGGAACTCTGATGACGGATCTTGTCATGCCTGCGACGGAACGGCCGGTCTCCGCCGAGCCGGCCTCGCCCGCCGAGGCGTTTCCGGTCCTGGGCGTCGACGCCGTCGAGTTCGCGGTCGGGAACGCCAAGCAGGCCGCGCACTACTACTCCGCCGCGTTCGGCATGCGCCTCGTCGCCTACCGGGGCCCGGAGACCGGCTGGCCGGAGACGGCGTCCTACGTCCTGGTCTCCGGAGACGTCCGGTTCGTCTTCACCTCGGTGGTGCGGGCGGCCGGCCCGGAGGCCGCCTTCCTCGCCGACCACGTCGCCCGCCACGGCGACGGTGTGATCGACGTGGCCATCGCCGTCCCCGATGCCCGGCGCGCCCATGACCTCGCGGTGGCACGGGGCGCGACCAGCCTGGCCGGGCCCCGCGAGGCGGCCGACGAGTACGGGGTGGTGCGGACCGCCGCGATCGCCACCTACGGGGACACCCGGCACAGCCTCGTCGAGCGGACCGGCTACACCGGCCCCTACCTGCCCGGCTACGCGCACCGCGAGCCGCTGCTGCCCGTCCCCCCGCGGCCCCTGCTGACCGGGATCGACCACTGCGTGGGCAACGTCGAACTGGGCCGGATGGACGAGTGGGTGGCTTTCTACCGCCGGGTCATGGGCTTCACCAACATGAAGGAGTTCATCGGGGACGACATCGCCACCGAGTACTCCGCGCTGATGTCCAAGGTCGTCGCCGACAGCACGCTGGCCGTGAAGTTCCCGCTCAACGAGCCGGCCGTCGGCCGGAAGACGTCCCAGATCGACGAGTACCTGAGGTTCTACGGCGGGCCGGGCGTCCAGCACATCGCCCTGGCGACCGGCGACATCGTCGCCGCCGTGCGCGAACTGCGGGCCAGGGGAGTGGAGTTCCTGGACACGCCGGACAGCTACTACGACACGGTCGGTACGTGGATCGGCGAGACCCGGGCGGCCGTCGACGAACTGCGCGAGCTCAGGATCCTCGCCGACCGCGACGAGGACGGCCACCTGCTGCAGATCTTCACCAAGCCCGTGCAGGACCGGCCGACGGTGTTCTTCGAACTGATCGAGCGCCACGGCTCCCAGGGCTTCGGCAAGGGCAACTTCAAGGCCCTGTTCGAGGCCATCGAGCGCGAGCAGGAGCGCCGCGGCAACCTCTGAGCCGCCACACCCCGACGTGGAAGGGAGACGACCCGTGTCCGACGAACGGTCGGAGCATCAGGCAGGCAAGCAGGTGCAGACGCAGACGCAGACGCAGACGCAGGCGCGGACGGAACGGTACCCCTCCCTCACCGGGCTGCGGTTCCTCTGCGCACTCGCGGTGTTCTTCACCCACGCCTGGTACGTCGCGGGTGTCTTCCGCGACGACCGGACCGAGCAGGCTGTCAAGGCCGTCCTGCCCCTGGGCATGGTGGGCGTCTCGGTGTTCTTCGTGCTGAGCGGATTCGTGCTCACCTGGTCCGCCCGCGAAGCCGAGCCCGCCCGCGCGTTCTGGCGCCGCCGGGCCGCCAAGGTCTACCCCAACCACCTACTGGTGTGGGCGCTGCTCCTGGTGTTCGTCCTCGCGACCGGCTCCGCCGTCACGGGCGGGCCGGGCGGCGCCTTCCCCTGGCTGCCCGCGCTTGCCAGCCTGCCGCTCGTCCACGCGTGGCTGCCCGACCCCGGATTCACCGCGGGCCTGAACATCGTCACCTGGTCGCTGGCCGTCGAGGTGTTCTGCTACCTCCTCTTCCCCGTCCTCCTGCCCCGGCTGCGGAGGATCCGCCCGGAGCGGCTGTGGCCGGCCGCCGGGGCGGCGGTACTGGCGGTGTGGCTGGTGGCCCTGACCGCCTCGCTGTTCCACGGCGGCCGCACCGTCCCGGACGTCGGGGTCTCCCAGTGGCAGTTCTGGATCCCCTACTTCTTCCCGCTCGGCCGGCTGCCGGAGTTCGTCCTCGGCATGCTGCTGGCGCGGATCGTCCGCGCGGGCCGGGGGGTCGCGCCCGGCATGGCGCTGTCCGGGGTGGCGCTGCTGCTCGCCCTGGGGACGGCGCTGGCCACGCTGCCGTTCGCCTTCCTGCCGGCCGCCGCGACGATCGTGCCCGTGTGCGGCCTGATCCTCTCGGCCGCCGCCGCGGACCGCGACGGCCGGCGGTCCTGGCTGCGCCGCCCGGCGCTGGTCCGCCTCGGCGAGGCGTCGTTCGCCTTCTACGTGGTGCACTGGCCGGTCGTCATGATCACCCACTGGGCGCTGGGCGGCGGCCGCTGGTCCACGCCCGCCGCGATGGCCGCGACCGCGCTGTTCCTCGCCCTGGCCCTCCTCGCGGCCCGCCTGCTCCACCGCTACGTCGAACTCCCCGCGATGCGCCGCTTCGCCCGCCCGCGCGGACCGGCTCCGTCGAACCCGCCCCCACCCCCCGAAGAGGCACGCCGCGCAGCGGTCCCGGTGCCCGGAAGAACAGGGAGCTGACGCATGAACAGCAGCACAGGATTCGCCGCCCCGGTCCCGGCGGCCGCGCCCGCACTGCCGCGCGCCGACCGGGTGCGCGCCTTCGTCCGGCTGGGCAGACCCAAGTTCCTGGTCCAGAGCATGATGGTGGTCGGCCTCGGGGTCAGCATGTCGGTGCACGACGGCCACGCCTTCCGGCCCGGCTGGTTCGTCCTCACCATGCTCTTCGCCTGGTGCACGCACCTGATGACGCACTACTGCAACGAGTACTTCGACCTCGACGCCGACCGGGCCAACGCCTCGCCGACCTCCTGGACCGGCGGCAGCCGGGTGCTGGTGAGCGGCCTGCTGCGCCCGGTGGTCAGCCTCTCCACGGCCTTCGTGCTGCTCTTCGTCTCCATCGTCCTGATCGCCGTCATGCCGACGACGGCCACCCGGCTCATGGCCGCCGCGATCGTCACCCTCTCCTGGTTCTACACGGCCCCGCCGCTGCGGCTGAACTACCACGCCCTGGGCGAGCTGGCCTGCGCGCTGGTGCTGTACGGGCTGGGGCCGCTGCTCGCCTGCACGCTCCAGTCCGGCTCGGTGACCCGGGCGGACCTCGTCTACGCCGGCGTGGTCTGCGCGCTGCAGTTCCTCCGGATGTCCGTGATGAACCTCGCCGACATCGAAGGCGACCGGCAGACCGGCAAGCACACCCTCGCGGTCAACCTCGGCGCTCCGGCCCTGATCCGGCTCTTCGTCGGCGGCCAGGTCGTCGTCCTCGCCGGGATGCCGACGCTCTGGGCACTGGACGTCGTCCCGCCGGCCGGCGCGGTCGCCGTCGTCGTGACCTCGCCGGTCGCGGTCTGGGTCTCCCACCGGCTGCTCACCGGCGCCCTGCGGGTGCCCGCGAAGGCGAACGCCGTGACCTTCTGGGCCTCCATGCACATGCCGCTCACCGCCTGCGCGATCACGCTCGGCCTGCTGGCCGGCGCGATGGACACCGACCGCGGCGTGCCCGGCGGCTGGCTGGCCGTCTACGGGGTGACGCTCGCGTCCTTCCTGGTGTGGCTGACCGGAGCCGTCCGCGGCAACGTCCTCCGCCGCCCCGCCTGACCGGCCCCACCTCCGAGGAACCACGCCCACCACCAAGCCGACCACCGCGACAGGAGAAAGGGTCCGCCATGACGACGATCGCGCACACTCCGACCCCGCACACGTTGGCCGCGCTCACCACGAGACGAGCCCGGGCACTCACCGAACCACTGCTGCGCGAGGCGGTCTCCCGGCTGGAACCCTGGATGGCCCTGATCAGCTCCTACCACCTCGGCTGGTGCCGGGCCGACGGCTCACCGGCCGAGTCCGACTCGGGCAAGGCCGTCCGGCCCGCACTCGCGCTCCTGGCCGCGGAGGCCGTCGGAGCGCCGGCGGAGGCCGCGCTGCCCGGCGCGGCCGCGGTCGAACTGGTCCACAACTTCAGCCTGATCCACGACGACATCATGGACGGCGACGAGGAGCGCCGGCGCCGTCCGACGGCCTGGAAGGAGTACGGCGTCCCGGGGGCGATCCTGGCGGGCGACGCGTTACAGGTCCTCGCGTTCGACGTGCTGCTGGCCGGGGGAGGACCGCTCGGCCAGGTCGCCGCCGGCCATCTCACGCTGGCACTGCGCGAGCTGGTGGACGGCCAGGCCCGGGACATCCAGTTCGCCGCCCGCCCGTGGTCCGGCCCCGGGACGGTCACCGTGGCCGAGTACCGGGCCATGGCGATGGGCAAGACCGGCGCCCTGCTGGCCGGCGCGAGCGCGATCGGCGCGGTGCTCGGCGGGGCCGACGAGCCGCTGGCCCGCACCCTGGCCGAGGCGGGGGGACAGCTGGGGCTGGCCTTCCAGTGCGTCGACGACATCCTGGGGATCTGGGGCGACCCGGCCGTCACCGGCAAGCCCGTGCGCGGTGATCTGCGCGAACGCAAGAAGAGCCTGCCCGTGATCGCGGCGCTGGCCGCCTCCGAATCCGCCGCCGACCAGCTGGCGGACCTGCTGGCCGATCGTCAGTCGGTGGGCGACGAGGGCGCTGCCGAGGGCGGCTCCGAGACGGCGCTGCTGAAGGCCGCCGACCTGATCGAGGAGTGCGGCGGCCGACGGGCCTGCGAACGCGAGGCCGAACTGGCCCTGGCCCGGGCGCACGACCTCCTCGACCTGGTGCCGATGCCCGCCGAGGTCCGGGCGCAGTACACCGCACTCGCCGACTCCTGCGTCGCCCGCGTGACCTGACGCGCCGGCCCGTCACCCCCACCGGAGTCCGGCCACCCCACCACCCCCGCGGAGCGTAGATGTCCCTCCAGCCGAACCAGCACACCCACGACGGCTTCGACCGGCAGGCCCGGCTCGAAGGCGCGGTCACGGCGAGCACCGGCCTGCTGCTCACCACCCAGCTGCCCACGGGCTCCTGGACCAACCCCCGCCCCGCCGCGATCTCCGGCACCGCGGCCGCCGCCCTCGCCCTGCACCTCGCGGGCACCGGCACGGACCACGCGCTGGCCGCACGCGGCTGCACCTGGCTGCTGCGCGTCCGCAACCCCGACCACGGCTGGGGCACCCTGGAGGGCTCCCCGTCCGACGTCGTGGCCACCTGCATGGCGGCGGCCGCGCTCCGCCTGGTGCCGCCACACGACCCGGACGACGCGGGCCGGGCCGCCGACGCCGTGTCCGGTGCGCTCCGCTGGCTCGGTGCGGCGGGCGGCGTCGAGGCCGTCGAGGACGACACCGTGCGGCAACTGTGCTCCCTGGTGCTGGCCCTGGCCGGCCTCGGCGGCGCCGCGCGACTGCGCCGCGTCCCGGTCGAGATCGTGCTCCTGCCCGCGCCGCTGCGCCGCAAGGTGCTGTCCTACCTGTCGCCCCCCTTCATCGCCCTGGCCCTGCTGCAGTCACGCCTCGGCGCTCCGGGCCCGCTCGCGCGCGGCGCGCTCGCCGCCGCGCGCCCGGCGGCGATCCGGCTGCTGGGCGAGGTGCAGCGGCAGGAGGGCAACGTCGGCTCGTACGGCGGCGACCCCTGGCTCACCGGCCTGGTCGTCACGGCCCTGGCCGGCCCCGACCCTGACCGGGTCCGGCCGGAACCGGGGCTGGTCGCCGCCGGGCTCCGGTACCTGCGCGACACCGTCCAGCCCGACGGTTCCTGGTGCATGATCCACGGCATGGAGACCGCCCGGGTCGAGGTCACCGGCCCGGCCTTCGCCGCCGCGGCCCTGGGCGCGGCCGGCTTCGCCGACGACCCCCGGCTCGCACGGACCAGGGACTGGCTGGCCGACTGCCAGCAGAAGAGGCCCTCCCCCCTCTACGACTGCCCGCCCGGCGGCTGGACCTGGTCCGGGACCAAGGGCTGGCCGAACGTCCTCGACTCGCTCGCCGTCCTCGAGGTGCTGCTGCAGGGCGACCGCGACGCCCCCGCGCTGCGCCGCGGCCTGGACTGGCTGCTCGCGCGGCAGGACCGGCGCGGCTCCTGGAGCACCTTCGTCCGCAACACCCTGGTCCCGCTGGACGGCCCCTGCCCGTACATCACCGCGAAGGCGCTGCTCGTCCTGCTCGACGGCGGCCTGCCCGCCGACGACCCCCGGCTGGCCCGAGGACTGCGGTGGCTGCTGCGCCGACAGCGCCCGGACGGCGGCTTCCAGGCACTGTGGCACCGGGGCGTCGTCCCGGCCACCGCCGCCGTGCTCCGGCTGCTGGCCAGGCTCGACCGGGCCGCGAGCCCGGCCGCCCGGCGCGCCCTCGACCGGCTGCGCGCCGCGCAGCTCCCGGACGGCTCCTGGTCCACCGGCGATCCGGGGGAACCCGGCACGGTGGACGAGACCGGCCGCGCGGTCCTCGCGCTGGCGGCCTGCGGGGAGCGCGCCCCGGCGCTGCGCGGCGCCGACTGGCTGCTGGAGCACCAGCGGCCGGACGGCAGCTGGCAGCCCGGCCAGACCTGCGTCTACATCCGCGACCACGTGCACTACAGCGACTTCCTGATGGCCCAGGGGCTGGCCCTCTCCGCCCTGGCGGCCTGCGCGCGCGAGGGGGGCCCGCGATGAGCACGGAACCGGGCAGCGGGCCGGACAGCGAGCCGGGCAGCGGGCCGGGCAGCGGGCCGCACACCTGGGACGCGATCGTCTGCGGTGCCGGCGTGGCCGGGCTCGCCACGGCCCGCGCGCTCGACCTCGCCGGGCTGCGCGTGCTCCTGCTGGAGAAGCGGCGGGTGCCCGCGCCGGTCGCCAAGGGCGAAGTGCTGCAACCGAGTTCGGTGCGGATCCTGCGCGACTGGGGCGTGCTGCCGATGCTGCTGCGGCGCGGCGCCGTCCCGCTCGGACAGCTGATGATCCGCGACGCGCACGGCCGGCGCCTGATGCTCTTCGACTACCGGACGATCCCCGGCGACGACCGTCAGCTGTACTCGCTCGACTACCCCGAGATCCTGGCGGCCCTGCGGGAGTCACTGGGGGAGGGCGTCGAGTCCTGGCCGGGCGCCCTGGTCGAGGAGCCGATCCGGGACGGGGGACGGGTGTCGGGCGTGCGCGTCTCCTGGCGCGGCCGCACCCGGGAGCTGGCCGCACCGCTGGTGGTGGCCGCCGACGGACGCTCGTCGAGGCTCCGCCGGTCGGCCGGCATCGAGACGACGTCCACCGAGTACCCGCACCGGCTGCTGTCGTTCGACATCGACGTCGAAGGCGTCCCGGCCGCGGCACCCGAGGTGACGACCTATCTCACCGGCCAGGGCCTGCGGCTGGCCTACCCGCTGCCCGGCCGGCGGATGCGGCTCTACGCCCAGGTGTCCCCGGACGCGCTGCGCGGCGCGGGCCGCGAGCACCTGGAGCGGTGGTGCCGCGAACTGCTCGACGGGACACCCGCCCTGCGGCCGCTCGAAGAACGGCTGGAGGGCAGCCTCGGGAGCAGGCAACTGCTCAACCTGTGGCGGTTCACCGCCTCGGTGCTGGCCGTGCCCGGCCTCGCCCTGGTCGGCGAGGCGGCGCACTGCGTCCACCCGATGGCGGCCCAGGGCATGAACACCGCGATCGCCGATGCCGAGGCCCTGGCCCGGTGCCTCGCCGACCGGGGCTTCGCTGACCGGGGCTTCGCCGCCCGCCCGTCCGCGACCGCCGCTGACCGGGCGCTGGAGGCGTACCAGGCGGAACGTTCCGCCTGGGTCCGGCACATGGACCGGATGAGCCACGACGCGACCCGGATGATCACCCAGCTGTCCCGGCCCGGCCAGGCGATCGGACGCCGGGTGCTGCGCCGGATGGACGGCAACCCGCGGCTGCGCTACCAGGCCACCTACAACATGGCGGGGCTCGGGATCCGGCCGTTCACCGCGCTCGACCGGCTGCACCAGCTGGGCCTGCCGGATCCGCGGGCCCGGCGCGTACCCGACTGGGCGTGACCGTGGCACCGACCGATCAGAAGAGGACGGGCCGACGAATGGACTCACGCTCGGACCGGGGGATGGACCGGGGGACGGACCGGGGAAAGGACCTCCGCCGCGCCGTCGTCCTCGGCGCGGGCTTCGCGGGCATGCTCACCGCCTCGGTGCTCGCCCGCCACGCGGCGGAGGTCGTCGTGGTCGACCGGGACCGGCTCCCCGCCGGCCCGCTGGCCAGGCCCGGCCTGCCCCAGGCTCACCACGGGCACCTGCTGATGGCCTCGGGCGCGGAGAGCCTGGAGGCCCTGCTGCCCGGATTCACCGACTCCCTCACTGCCGCCGGCGCCCGCCGCCTCGCCCTGCCCGGCGACCTGCTGTCGCTCGGTCCGCACGGCTGGCTGCCGCGGATCCGCGAGGCCTCCCACGGCTGGTGCCTCAGCCGCGACCTGCTGGACTGGATCGTGCGCGAGCGGGTCCTCGCCGATCCCGCCGTCCGGCTCGAACCGGGCGTCCACGCCGAGGGACTGTGCGGCGACGCCCGGCGGGTCACCGGCGTCCGCCTGCGCGGCGACGAGTGGCCGGACGGGCACGAGCTCGCCGCGGACCTGGTGGTCGACGCCACCGGACGCGGCTCGCGCGCACCGCGCTGGCTGGCCGGGCTGGGCCTGCCCGAGGTCGCGGAGGAACGCGTCGACTGCGGACTGGTCTACGCCACCCTGCTGGTCCGCCCGCCCGACCGCGCCGCCGGCTTCCCCTCCGTCTCGATCCAGACCGGCCCGGGCGCCGGGCCCGGGCGGGCGGGGGTGATCTTCCCGATCGAGGGCGGCCGCTGGCTGGTCACCCTCTCCGGCACCCGTGGCGTGGAACTCCCGCGCGATGAGCCGGAGTTCCACGCCTACGCCCGAGCCCTGCCGCACCCCCTGATCGCTGACCTGCTGTCGGCCTGCCGCCCCCTCGACCGGGTACGCCGCTACGGCAACACCGCCGACCGCCGCCGCCGCTACGACCGCTGCCGCCGGTGGCCGGACGGCTTCGCGGTCGTGGGCGACGCCGTCGCGCACACCAACCCCGCGTACGGGCACGGCCTGTCCGTCGCGGCGGGCGGCGTCCTGGCCCTCGCCCGGACCCTCGAACGCCACGGGCCGGACCGCGCGGGCGTCACCGGCGACATCCAACGGGCCGTCCACCGCGGCACACGGGCCGCCTGGAGCCTCGCCACCGCCCAGGACATCCACTACCCGGACGTCGTCGGCGCCCACCCGACCCGAGCCGACACGCTGCGAGCCCGCCTGGCCGACCGTCTCCAGGCGGCCGCCGCCCGCGCCGACGGAACGGGCGGCGACGCGGACGCCATCCTCGCCACCCTCATCCGCCTGGGCACCCTCAAAGCCCACCCCACTGCCCTCGCCCGCCCCGCCACCCTCCGCGCCCTCCTCCACCCCCCGACCCCAGCCCCCACCCCCGACCCCGCCCCACCCCTCACCCCCACCGAACAATCCGCCCTCCCGCAAGCCCCCCACCACACCTCGCCCCACCCTTGACCCCGAACGCCCCCCGAACCGACGGCATCGCGTCAAACAGGCCGAGTCGACCGGGGCGGGTTGGCGGCATGGCCCTTTCCGGTCATTCTGCCGAATGCGCCTACCTTCGGGCGGGATGCGGTCCTATGGTGTTCCTCCATCGATCCGTTCGTGCACTTCAGGAGATGACATGAGCATGCAAAAGCGAGTCGCGGCGCTCGCCTTGGCCACGGCCATGGTCGGAGCGGGTTTCGTCGGCATCTCGGCGACATCGGCCTCCGCCACCACGACGGCGCTGAGCTGCGGCAACAAGCAGTTCTTCTCCGGGAGCGGCGGCCATGCGGGCGCGTCGATCAGGTGTACGGGCGGGGCCTTCGTCGCGAACGTGACGTGCTTCAAGCCGGGCTATGGCAGGTACCACCACTACGGCAACCGCGTCGAGAGCGGTGGCACCTCGGTCGTGTGGTGTGACCTGTACGCCACCGCGGAAGACGTGACGGGCCTGCCGTCCTGAACGCGCGTCATCGACCGGTGGCCTGGCGGTCGTGGACGTCCGCCAGGCCCCGCGCGCGCAGGTACGGCCGACCGCCTGTCCGGCCGCACCTGCACTTCACTTCGGTGGGCGCTGAGCGGCCCTCGTCGGGTCGCCGGCCGGTCAGGTCTCAGGAGCCTGACGGCATCAGCCGGGATCGGCCCAGGACGGGCCGGGTGGCGTCGGCCCGTGCTCGCGGGGATTGCTCCTGCGTCGGCGTACCCACCAGGCAGCCGGACGATTCGGCCCGGCACGCGCGCCCGGAGGACCGGCCCTTCGCCCAGGCGGGTGGCCGCGGCCGTGCGGTCGGGCGGGGGTGCCTGTCCGCCGGGCAGCCGCCCCGGGCTCCTGCCCCGCGCTCAGAGTGACATGCGGTCAGCCACGGGCCGGTCGGCCGGGTACACGGGAGGCACCTTCCGACACGGCGGCGGCGAGTCGGCACACCGCGTAGGCCGTCCTGGTGAGGTCGGCGGCGGCGTGGCGCAGTGCGGTGTCGAGGTCGCGGGGGCCCGGGCCGATGGGCAGGACGGCGGCGGCCCCGCGGTCGTAGAGGAGGTCGGCGTCGGGGCTGAGCGTGCCGCCGAGGACGACGCAGGGCACGGCGGCTTCCGCGCACGCGTCCACGACGCCGCGGGTGGTCTTTCCCGCGTCGGTGCCGGCGTCGACCTTGCCCTCCGCGGTGAGGCAGAGGTCCGCGCCGGCGAGTCGCTCGTCGAACCGGGTGAGCCGCTGGACGAGGCTCGCGCCCGGGACCAGTTCGGCGCCGAGGGCCAGCAGTGCCGCACCCAGCCCGCCGGCGGCACCGGCGCCCTCTTCGTCACCGGCTCCGAGCAGGAGCGGCGAGAGCCGCCGGAGACCGTTGTCCAGCAGCGTGACCGTGTCCGCTCGCGCGCCCTTCTGGGGGCCGAAGACGTGGGCGGCGCCGTCCGGTCCGAACAACGGGCTGGCCACGTCGGCCGCGACCAGGACGTCCACGCCGGCCAGGCGGCGGCGGGCGGGGGCGAGGTCGATCGCGTGGACGTGGGCGAGGTCGGCGCCGCTGCCGCTCAGTCGGTTGCCGTCCGCGTCGAGGACGTGGGCGCCGAGGGAGGCGAGCAGCCCGGTGCCGCCGTCCATGGTGGCGGTGCCGCCGAGGAAGACGACGATCCGCCGGGCGCCCTGCCGGACCGCCGCGAGCAGCGGGGCGGCCAGGCCGGCGCTGGAGGCGCGCAGCACGTCGGGTTCGGTGCTGCCGAGCGCGTCCCAGCCGATCGCCTCGGCCGCCTCGACGACGGCGGTCCTGTCGTCGATCCAGTCGATCCAGCTGACGGGGACCGTCAGGGGGCGGCCGAGCGCGTCGATGCTGTCCACGCTCATCGCCGTGCCGTCGAGGGCGGTCTGGACGGTGCGGCGGGAGCCCTCGCCGCCGTCGGCGAGCGGGTGTTCCACGGGTGTGCCGCCGGCCGCCCGCACGCCTGCGGCGAGGGCGGCGGCAGCCTGGGCCGCGTCGAGCGAGCCGCGCAGCTTGTCGGGGGCGCAGACAACGTACATGGTGGTTCCCTGGGAATGTGTGGCGGTCCGGGAGGGCCGGGGGTGTGGGTGACGGGTGGTCTGCCCGTTCGGGATCGGCGGGGCCGGCGCCGGATCTTCGGGACGCCCGACCGCTGACCGACGACCGAGGTCGCCGCCGGTCGGGCGTCCGTTGGTGAGGTGGGCCGGTCAGACGGTCATCCAGCCCAGCACCGGCGTCGACTGCAGGTAGACGATCAGGGCGAACACGGCGAGCAGGCCGAGGCTCCAGCCGAGCACCCGGCGGAAGATGGTGCTCTCGCTGCCGGGCAGGCCGATCGCCGCGGCTGCGACGGCCAGGTTCTGCGGGGAGAGCATCTTGCCGAGCACACCGCCGCTGGAGTTGGCGGCGGCGAGCAGCACCGGGTCGAGTCCGGTCTGGTGCGCGGCGGTCACCTGGAGCACGCCGAACAGCGAGTTGGCCGAGGTGTCGGAGCCGGTGACGGCGACGCCGAGCCAGCCCACGATCGGGGAGAACAGGGCGAAGGCGGTGCCGGTCTGGGCGAGTGCGGTGCCCAGGCTGACGGTCTGCCCGGAGAGGTTCATGACCCAGGCGAGGGCGAGCACGGCGGTGACGGTGACCACCGTCCAGCGCAGCCGGTGGAGCGTCGCCCCGTACGCCTTCGCCGCGGTGCGCGGCCCGATCCGGTAGAGCGCCATGGTCAGCAGGCCCGCCAGGAACAGCACGGTGCCGCCGCCCTTGAGGTGTTCCAGCTTGAAGGTGACGGCCGAGGCGGGCGCGCCGGCGGGGGTCTCGACGTGCAGGCCGGGCCAGGTGAAGTGCAGGGTGCCGTTGGTGGTCAGCCAGTCCTTGACCGGGCCGACCTGGGTGAGGGCGAACAGCGCGCAGATGATCAGGTACGGGGCGAAGGCCATCAGGGCGCTGCCCCGCAGGGCGGGTTCGGCGCCGGTCCCGGCCGCGGTCCCGGCCGCGGGCTCGGTCGTGGCCGCGGTTGCGGCCTCGGTGGGCCCCGCGGGAGCGGCGGCCGGAGCCTGCCGGACGGTCGCGGGCTGCCAGACCCGCAGGAAGCCGACCACCGCGAGGAGGGTGGCGATCCCCGCGACGATGTCGGTGATCTCGACGCTGCCGAAGTTGGCGCAGAGGAACTGGGCGAGCCCGAAGACCACGCCGGCGACCACGGCGACCGGCCAGGTCTCCCGGACGCCGCGCCGCCCGTCGAGCAGCAGGACCAGGACGAGCGGGATGAACGCGGCGATCAGCGGGGTCTGCCGCCCGGCCATCGCGCCCAGGTCGTGCAGCGGCAGGCCGGTGACGCCGGCCAGGGTGGTCAGCGGGACTCCGAGGCTGCCGAAGGCCACCGGCGCGGTGTTGGCCACCAGGGCGACGGTCGCCGCCTTGACCGGGGCGATGCCCACCGCGACCAGCATCACCACGGTGATGGCCACCGGGGTGCCGAACCCGGCAAGCGCCTCGATCAGCGCGCCGAAGCAGAAGGCGATCAGGATCGCCTGGACGCGCTGGTCGGTCGAGACGCTGCCGAAGGAGCGCCGCAGGACGGCGAACCAGCCGGTGACCTCGGTCATCTTGTAGATCCACAGGGCGTTCAGCAGGATCCAGAGGATCGGGAACAGCCCGTAGAACCCGCCTTCGGCCGCGCCGGAGAGGGCTTGGCCCGCCGGCATGTCCCAGACGAGCACGGCCAGGGCGATCGCGAGGACCAGCGAGGCGACCGCCGCGAGGTGCGCCTTCACCCGGAAGACACCGAGCAGCACGAACAGGGTGAGCAGGGGCAGGGCCGCACAGAGCGCGGACCACAGCAGTGAGCCGGCCAGTGGATCGAGGACCTGGCGGTACATGGAACCTCCTGGAACGCGACGACCTTGTCGCGTGGAGCGTGAGGGTGGGGGAGTGGGGTTCCCAAAGTTGTAAGACAAGTATTCATAGCAGTCAAGAGTTCGCGTATGGTAACTTAGCGGAGCCGATCGACACCCTGGAGGCATGATGGCCACCCGCCCGCAGGCGACGTCCCTCATCGACGCGCTGGTCGGCGAGCTCCGCGAGCAACTGCTCGACGGGCGGCTCCCGGGCGGCACGGTCCTGGTGGAGACGGACATCGCGGGCCGGTACGAGGTGGCGCGGCCCACGGCCAAGGCGGCCATCGAGCGGCTCACCGGGGAAGGGCTGCTGCGGCGCGACGCGCACCGGAGCGCCCGGGTCCCGGTGTTCGACGCGGACGACGTCGCCGACCTCTACTACGTCAGGACCTGCGTCGAGCGCCAGGTCATACGGGAGCTGGCGCAGCGCAGGCTCGTCCCGCCGGCCGCCCGGGAGGCGCAGGCGCAGATCCGTCGGCTGGCGGAGGCGCAGGACTCGGCGCTCGCCTCGGTGGAGCCGGACGTCCGCTTCCACCGCTCGCTGGTCGACGCCCTGGAGAGCCCCCGGCTGAGCCGCTCGCACGCGTCGATCATGGCGGAGATGCGGCTGTGCATGGCCCAGGTGCAGACGTACAAGCTGCTCAGCGTCGCGGAGATCGCGGACGAGCACGACGCGATCCTCGCCGCGATCGCCGACGGTGACGCCGAGCGGGCGGACCGCGCGCTCGCCGTCCACCTGGACCGGGCGAGCGCGCGGCTGCGCGAGCGGATGGGCTGACCGGGGGAGTTCCGACCGACTGCCGCACCCGCCCCGAGTTCACGGCCCGGGTCTGTCGGCTCCTCGCCGAGGAGTTCGGCGTCGAACTGCGCGAGACCGACGACCACTTCCAGGTACAGAGCACGCTGGACGCGGCCGTGCACGCCGGCGGCGCGGCATCCGTACGACCGGCCGCGGCCCGGCCGCGGTGGAACGCGGTCTGATGATGGCCACCGCGCTGGCGCCCGAGGTCGGTCACGCCGCCGCCGCCGACATCGCCCGGGAAGCCCGGGAAAGCGGGCGGACCGTCCGTGAGGTCGCCCGGTAGCGCACCGGCCTCGGCGAGGAACGGCTCACCGAACTGCTCGACCCGCGCGGGTCAACGGTCGCTGAGCGGATCCCGTCGCCCCCCACCGGGTCTCGCCCGACCCGTTGGGGGCGACCTCGCGGCAAGCCCGTCGACCGGCTCACCGGGCTCCGGCTGGTGGGCCGGTTCATGAGTGAACCGGGTCGGTCCCGGCACGCGGGACCTACCCGGTTCAGGTCCGGCGCCGGGTCAGTTGACGTTGACCGCGGTCCAGGTGGCGGCGACGGCGTTGTACTCGGCGCTGTTCGCGCCGTACAGGTCCGAGGCCGCGCTGAGGGTGCCCGCACGGGCCCCCGCGTAGTCGGTGGTGGACGTGAAGTACGTGGTCAGCGCCTTGTACCAGATCTGCGCGGCCTTGTCCCGGCCGATGCCGGCCAGCGTCGAGTTGTCGTACGTCGGGCTGTTGTAGCTGAACCCGTTGATCGTCTTCGCGCCGCTGCCCTCGGCGAGCAGGTAGAAGAAGTGGTTCGCCACACCGGACGAGAAGTGGACGTCCAGGTTGCCGACCTCGGCCGACCAGTAGTCGGCCGAGTTGCCGTCCTGGCTCGGCTGATCCATGTAGCGCAGCGGCTTGCCGTTGCCGAAGATGTTGATGAGCTCGCCGACCTGGTAGTTCGGCGGGTTGGAGGGCAGGTTGGCGTACCACTCCACCATGGTGCCCATGATGTCGGAGGTGGCCTCGTTGAGGCCGCCGGACTCGCCCTCGTAGTTGAGGTTGGCCGTCGCGGAGGTGACGCCGTGGGTCATCTCGTGGCCGGCCACGTCGATCTCGGTCAGCGGGGCGTTGTTCTTCTCGCCGTCGCCGTAGGACATGCAGAAGCAGTCGTCGTCCCAGTACGCGTTGGCGTAGTTGGTGCCGTAGTGCACTCGGCTGAGGGCGCCGACGCCGTCGTTCCTGATGCCGCTGCGGTTGAAGGTGTTCTTGTAGAAGTCCCAGGTGGTGGCGGCACCGAACTGGGCGTCCACGGCGGCGGATTCGCGGTTGTGGTTGGTGCCGTCGCCGAACCGGTTGCTGGTGTTGGCGAACAACGAGCCGTTGCCCGAGGTCCCGCCGCGCATGTCGGTGGTGGACTGGCCGCCGCGGCCGGTGTCCTTGAGCTCGAACTGCGAGCCGTTCTGGTTGGTGTCGAGCGGGACCTGGCCGACGAAGACGCCCTTGCCGGTGCCGGTCGCGGTCTGCACCCTCTCGTGGGTGGAGAGCACCGCGCCGGTCGCCGCGTCGGTGACCATCACCTGGCGGCTCGGGGTGCCGTCGGCGCGCACGCCCTCGACGGTGGTCCGGTACGCCAGTCGCGGGGCGCCGTCGGTGGCCCAGACCACCAGCTGGGCCGTCCCGGTCCGGTGGACGCCGGCGATCGGGGACCGGTCGGCGTCGACGGTGATGCCGACGGTGGCCTTGACCGCGCCGGCGGCTTGGTCGGCGGCCTGGTCGGCGGGGATCTTCGGGGTCAGGCCGGGCAGCGCGATCCGGGCGGCGACGGCCTTGTCCACCGACTTCACGGCGCCGTCGGACTTCTGGTGGACGACCAGGTCGCCGCCGATCACCGGCAGGCCGGCGTAGGTGCGCTCGAAGCGCAGGTGCTTGGTGCCGTCCTTGTCCACCACGGCGTCCTTGGCCACCAGCTTCTCCTGGCCGCCGAGGCCGAGCGCCTTGGCGAGCGGGGTGGACTGGCCGTTGGCCACGGCGACGGCGGCGGCGTGCTGCGAGGCGGCCTGCGCCTGCGGCGACGGAGCCGCGGGGGCGGCCTGGGCGGCGGTGGTGGCCACCTGGATGACACCGGTCAGCATGGCGGTGGCCGAGAGTACGGCGACAGCCGCGAGCTTTCGCTTCACGTACGAGTCCTTCCGGGAAACCGCGCGTCGGCGCGGTCGCACCGCGTTCCGTGGGCCTGGTCGGCACCTGAGGGGGCGGAACGGGCACTGACGTGCTGAGACCCCGTGCAGTCGAGCGGCTCGCCGCCAAGGGGTGGGGGTGGGGCGGGGCCGCCGGGGATGGACAGAAGCATGACAATCAAGTTCACGAAATGACAGGTACTGCTCAATAATGGCCAGGTCTCGCCAGCTTGCAGACCCCGTCAGGCGGCAGTGATATCAGGGCAATTCGGCTCACGGTCTGACGGGCTGTGGGCCCGGGCAATGGCAGGCTGCCTGCATCGATGTCCGAACGATCGCGCCCCCGGGGGCGAGGCGGTCGGCGCGGCCCGGCGGTCGATCGACTTCTACGTGCGTGTAGAGGATTCCGTTTGCCCCTGCGCGCCCGGGTGGCGAGGATCCGCCAGCGAGCTCCCCTTGCCCGTTCGATCGGACATCAACTAGAGCGGGCCCCGGGTCTGATTTTGCAGGGCGGGCGTGTGTCGTCGGTGAGGTGAGCGCCGCCAGGGGAAGCCGGGAGCAGGAGGGGAAGAGAACAGCGCTGCACGGCCATTGGCATCCGCTCGACGAACGTGCTCTGCTTCACCGCGGCGAACGGCGCCCCTCGGTTCCTGTCCGAGGAAAGCCCCGAATCCTGCCGCCCCCACCCTGTCGCGTTCAGCCCGGCGAGGAAGAAGTCAGCTGTCCGGCAGGCGACTTGCCGCCGCGGCCTTCGGCTCGACGCCGGCCGCGGGGACGCTGGCTACCACCGCCGCGTCCGCCGCCCTCCCGCAACGCCCGTCGGCTTGGGTCGAGGTCGAGACCGGACAGACCTTCGCCGACGCCTGGACCGAGGCGGATCAGGAGCGCTGTCGCCAACTCCTTCTCGGCCTCAAAGCCCGCCTCTACATGACACCCACCATCGAAGGCTAGGGCCTGTGTGATGTTGTGATCAGTTGGGTGGTCGTACGAGGTCGTCTATCCAGATCATCGAGGCGCGGAGGTGGAGGCCTGCGAGGTAGCTCTCGGGCTTCTTGTCGAACCGGGTGGCGATACCCCGCCAGGCCTTCAGTCTGTTGATCAGGCGTTCGACGGTGTTCCGCTCCTTGTAGAGGTCGGTGTCGTGGTCGACGGGTCGGCCACCCCTGCTGCCCTTCCGTTTCCGGCTGGCGGCTTGGTCCCTCTTCTCCGGGATGACGGCCTTGATGCCGCGTTTGCGCAGGTAGGCGCGGTTGGCGCGGGACGAGTAGGCCTTGTCTGCGGCGACCGCGCCGGGCCGGGTGCGGGGCCGGCCGACGGGCAGGCGCACGCGCACCTCGGCGAGGACGGGGACGAACTGCGGGCTGTCTCCGGCCTGCCCGGCGGTCAGGACGAGCGCCAGCGGGCGGCACCGACGGTCGGCGGCGAGGTGGACCTTGCTGGTCAGCCCGCCCCGTGACCTGCCGAGTAGGGCCTGCTTCAAGCGGAGCTTGCGTCGCCGTCGGATGCGTCCGCGCTCGTCCGGTCCGTTCTGTTCCGGTGGCTCGCCCCCTTTTGTCGGGACGTCTCCTGCTCGCGCGCGGCCTCCTCCAGGGCCTGCATGAGGTCCTCGTCGACGAGCATCCCGGCGGCGTCGTGGTGGGCCCGGACGGTCGTGGAGTCGACGCTGACCAGCGACAGGTCCGTCTTCCCCTCGCGGGCGGCCCCGGCGATCAGGCCTTCGAGCAGGGCACTGAACACGCCGGCGTCCCGCCAGACCCGGAACCGCCCGAAGACCGTGGACCAGGGGCCGAACTCCTCGGGCATCTCCCGCCACTGGGCGCTGGAGCGGAACCGCCAGATCAAGCCCTCGAACTGGTCACGAAGCCGTTCGGGGTAGGGCCCGAACCTGCCGATCGGCAGATAGGGCTCGATCAAACTCCACTGCTCGTCGGTGAGTTGCCTGCGCGTCACGTCAAATAGTCCTATCGGGTTCTGCCTCGGAGTAGGGGTAGAACCCGAATATTGATCGCAACATCACACAGGCCCTAGTACCTGCCTGCCGAACTCGAAGCGCGCGTCGGGCAGCTGGAACGTGCTGGATGCTCGGCGTAGTTCGCGAGGCGGACGAGCAACTGACGGCCGTCCATCGACGGGCTCGACGAGCCGCTTCCGCGTGGGGGAGCGGCTTCGGCGCTAGCCTCTGCCCTCGGCTGCAGGTAGCAACAAGTCGAAGGTAGGCAATATGTTGGTCGAGCATCGAGCACTGTAGTTATCGAAGAGTCGGCCACGATCAAGACCGGATCTGCCGAATCATCCAACTGAGGAGTCCTGGGCCGGCAGGATGGCCGGACCGGTAGTTGATGCCGGTGCTGGACGAGGAGCGTGTGTGGGACCGCATGTGATCAACGATCGCTTCCTGCTGGTGGGAGACAGCGCGCGCAGCGGCGGTCTGTCGGAGGTTCGGAAGGCCGTCGACACGGCAAATAGCGACAGTGACAGGTAGTTCGCGGCGTTCAAGTTACTCAAGCGGCGCGACGACGAAATTATCAAGGTCTTCCTGGAGCGAGAGACCGCCGCGCTCAAAGCTGTCGAGCACCCTCATATCGTGCGAATGCTGGAGTCTGGCTGGGACAGCTCGGTATCCAATAATCGGATGATCAAAGCCAGACTGGAGCCGCTATACAACGCGATCAGGTCCGCGCGATCAGCGTTTTCGAGCACCCCGACCTGCTGGACGAAGCTCTCACCCAGGCTCGACAACGCATCCTGATCATCTCCTCCTGGATCAAGAGCGCCATCATCACCACCGACTTCCTCAGCAACCTCGAGAGCCGGCTCAAGCGCGGCACCACCGTCCACATCGCCTACGGCTACCAAGAGAACGACACCAAGACCGACCCTGCGGCCGTCCACAAGCTCGAGAACCTAGCCCACCGCTACCCTGCCAAGCTCACAGTCGCCCGCCTGAAGTCCACTCACGCGAAGATCCTCGTCTTCGACGACATCTGGATCGCCACAAGCTTCAATTGGCTCTCCTTCCGTGGCGACCCCGACCGCACCTACCGCATGGAAGAGGGGACCCTCGTCAGCAACAGACAAGCCGCCGACGATCAGTACCGTCGCTACATCGAGCTGATCGATCAGGAACGCCGCTAGGAGGCAGTGGTACCCGTCTGAGGTCAGGCGCTGGTTGGGCGCAATGTCAGGCAAGTCAGTCGCGCTGGCCGGGGAAGCTGCCAACCCGTTACTGTCCGAGGCCTCGGTATGCGAGCGGTTGGTAGCCGCCAATATCGTGGCCGGGCGACCGCGCGTCGACACCCCGCTGAGCTGCGGCTATCGTGAAGGAGAGAGGCCAAGGACGTAATAGTGCGCGCCTCGGGGTGGATCGGAGCGATCCCAGGAGGGCGTCATGAAGAGCCTGCACGCGCTGTGGTGCCTGCGCAGGATGAACGCCGCTCGGGACTCCACGGAACCGGACGTGGCGGCGGATAAAGCTGCTGCGGACAAGGCCGCCGAAGAGGCGGCCGAGCAGGAGCGGGTGAAGCTGGCCTACAAGGTGGCCATGGACCTGTTCGCCGCCCAGGACCGCACGGTCGGGAACCTTCGTACGAGGGCGACCGGGATCTTCGCGACCGCGGCCTTCGTAGTCACGTTCTCGTCATCCGTGCACCTGGTCGGGAAGGACAGCGCGGTCGAGTTCCCGCTCTGGGCGGCCATCTCCTTGTTGTGCGTCGTACTGGTGCAGGGATTCTTCGTCATGATGGTGCTCTGGCCGAGGACCTTTACGTTCGGTCACAGCGTGCTCGGTGTGCTGGACCCGCGGTCGGGCGCGGCGAACGATCCTCCCGTGGATCGGGAGCTGGTGCTGCAGCTGGTGGAGACCCTGAAGAAGAATAAGGAGCAGATCAAAGAGCTGGCCGCGTACTACCGATGTGCCGTCCTCTTGCTGCTGGCCGAGGTCTCCCTCGTCCTCGCGGCGGTGATCTCCCAATTGTGACTGTCCGTGATTGGAGCGGGAAATGCCACGTCCGCATGGGAACGGTGACGAGCACGAGTGGCCCACGGTCGTCTACCGGGGCGACGAGCACGGGCGACAGATTCTGGGCTTGGACCTACCCGAGGGTGTCGACGCCGCGGCGGTGGGCGATATCCTGACCCGCCACGGCATTGGATACTTGAACGTCGCGGACCTTCCCGGTGAGAAACCGGCCGCGCAGGTGGAGCTGATCGTTGGCGGTGATGTGGCGGACCAGGCCGTGGTGGCGCTGCGGGCCGACCTCGGGGGCGGCGCGGCTACCTCCGGCTGAGACGCGGACTCGAAGGAGCGCGGAGGACAAGCGATGGAGCGCGACTCCCTGTTATTGGAGATCTCGGGCCACGAAGGCCGCTACTCGGTCCGGGCGCAGGCGGGACGCGTTGGCGGTGCGCTGGTCGACGGCGTCCCGCTGGATGTTGTGGATCTCCGGAGGACGACAGGCCTGCTGATGATGGGTGCTGAGCAACCCCCGCGAGCGCGGGGCCGACGCACCGGCTGCGCGCGCACCTCGGAGCCGCCGGGAGCAACCCCCGCGAGCGCGGGGCCGACTGCGCGCCGAACGCGAAAACGAGGACGCCCGGGAGCACCCCCCCGCGAGCGCGGGGCCGACACGGGGAAGGAGTCGCAGCCGCCGATGAAGTAGGAGCAACCCCCGCGAGCGCGGGGCCGACGTCTGTCCCACCATGGCGCGCAGGTCGCCGGTGGAGCAACCCCCGCGAGCGCGGGGCCGACCCGGAGTAGCCCGTGGCCGGCATGAATCTCCCGGAGCAACCCCCGCGAGCGCGGGGCTGACCCTCAACCTGCCTGGTTGGATTTCCAACCACGAGAGCAACCCCCGCGAGCGCGGGGCGGACGCAGAGCGGGCCGAACGAGGGTACGCGGCCACGGAACAGCCCCCGCGAGCGCGGGGCCGACCTCACCGGCCTGGCCGTGGTCGCGGGCGCCACGGAACAACCCCCGCGAGCGCGGGGCCGAGCTGTCGTTTCAGAGGTTGCGGGTCACGTCGACGGAGCAACCCCCGCGAGCGCGGGGCCGAGGCCAGCTGGATATCGTCGCCCCGGACCCGGAGGAACAACCCCCGCGAGCGCGGGGCCGATTCTCCGGTGCAGGGACTCGGTTACCAGGCATCGGAGCAACCCCCGCGAGCGCGGGGCCGAGCGCTCGGCGGCCGTGCGGGCCGCCTTCTTGGCGGAACAACCCCCGCGAGCGAGGGGTCGAGTGTCCGAGGGCGGCCCGGCCGGGCGTCGAGGTGGAACAACCCCCGCGAGCGCGGGGCCGACTGGGCGTCCGCCTGGGCCTACCGGCGTTCGCAGGAGCAACCCCCGCGAGCGCGGGGCCGACAGCAGGCCGTCCAGCGCGGACGCGAAGCAGGCGGAGCAACCTCCGCGAGCGCGGGGCCGACCGGCGACCGCTGACCCGTGGCGAGCCTCGCTCGGAGCAACCCCCGCGAGCGTGGGGCCGACGCGTGCGCGCTGGAGGTCAAGACCCGCTCCGCGGAGCAACCCCCGCGAGCGCGGGGCCGACCAGGATGTCCCGGACCGCCTTGCCGAACCCGTCGAGCAATCCCCGCGAGCGCGGGGCCGACGACGCCCCGAGGAGGTAGCTCAGCGCCGCCACGGAGCAATCCCCGCGAGCGCGGGGCCGACCTCTCCACTGATCATCCACAGGTAGGCGGAGAGGGAGCAACCCCCGCGAGCGCGGGGCCGACGGCGGGCCCGAGCTCTACCTCCCGATCCACGGGGAGCGACCCCCGCGAGCGCGGGGCCGACGAGGCCGCGGCCGGCGGCAGGCACCTGAAGGCAGAGCAACCCCTGCGAGTGCGGGGCCGACGCCAAGGCCGACCGCAAGGCCGCCCGCAGCAAGGAGCAACCCCCGCGAGCGCGGGGCCGACAACAGCACAAGGTGACGGCCGCGGAGGCCGGCCGAACAACCCCCGCGAGCGCGGGGCCGACCCTTGGACACCCGCTAGCCGGTGGTCCCCGCGGGAGCAACCTCCGCGAGCGCGGGGCCGACGCACGACGTCCGCCCACTCACCATCCGTCAGGGGAGCAACCCCCGCGAGCGCGGGGCCGACACCATGCCGTTCATCGCGGTCGTCCTCGACGAGGAGCAACCCCCGCGAGCGCGGGGCCGACGAGCTGGACGCGACGAAAGCCCGCGAGTACCGGGAGCAACCCCCGCGAGCGCGGGGCCGACGTCTGCCACGACGGGCGGCCGGCCGTGATGCGGGAGCAACCCCCGCGAGCGCGGGGCCGACGTGTCGCCCGTCTCCCACCCGACCAAGTCGCGGGAGCAACCCCCGCGAGCGCGGGGCCGACCGTCCCGGGACTGCGCAATAGCGGGAATGGCTGGAGCAACCCCCGCGAGCGCGGGGCCGACAGGACGAGGGGACCTGACGTGAACATCCACCAGGAGCAACCCCCGCGAGCGCGGGGCCGACCGAGGACCTGGCCGCCGGCCGGCGGGCCGCAGGGAGCAACCCCCGCGAGCGCGGGGCCGACCACGTACCAGGTGTGGGTGCCGGACCCGCCGGTGGAGCAACCCCCGCGAGCGCAGGGCCGACGGCAGGGTCAGGTCCCCCGCCGAGCCGCGCTGGGAGCAACCCCCGCGAGCGCGGGGTCGATGCCCCGTCGGGTAGTGCGAATGTGGCTTCGCGCGAGCAACCCCCGCGAGCGCGGGGTCGATGGCGCCGTGATCGGCCTCGGCGCCATGACCGTGGAGCAACCCCCGCGAGCGCGGGGTCGATGGCGCCGTGATCGGCCTCGGCGCCATGACCGTGGAGCAACCCCCGCGAGCGCGGGGTCGATCTGAGAGGGAGAGGCCTCGGGGAGCGTCCTGGAGAGCAACCCCCGCGAGCGCGGGGTCGATCGCAGTCCGGCGGCGAGCGCCTGGTCCTCCTGGGAGCAACCCCCGCGAGCGCGGGGTCGATCACCACGGAACCGGCACCGGCCCCCAGCCGGCGGAGCAACCCCCGCGAGCGCGGGGTCGATCGGAAGGTGCCCAAGGGCGTGTCGTCCGGATCGGAGCAACCCCCGCGAGCGCGGGGTCGATGAGCAGCCGGCGGCCTCGGCGAGGACCTGGAGGGAGCAACCCCCGCGAGCGCGGGGTCGATAGTCCCGCGAGGAACGTTCCGTCGTCCACCCGGGAGCAACCCCCGCGAGCGCGGGGTCGATCTCGTTGGTGCCGGTGGGGTGGAGGGAGATCAAGAGCAACCCCCGCGAGCGCGGGGTCGATTCGACGGCGCCCGGGCTCCAGTCCGGCACCGTGGAGCAACCCCCGCGAGCGCGGGGTCGATGCTGGACATCAGGTGTCTCCTTCGGTCAAAGGGGAGCAACCCCCGCGAGCGCGGGGTCGATACTTGGTGACCTGCGGCGATTCTCCTCAGTGGGCTCCGATTGATTCAGTTCGATTCGGTGGACGGTCTGTTGAGGAGCTCATGCGTTGTCGCCGTCTCTTGTTCTGTCCGGGTGGATTGTCAGTGTCGGGCTCTACGCTCCGCAGCGTACTCGTACGTGGAGGTCGGGACGATGGTCGAGGATCGCTGGCGGTGGTATCCACCGGAGGTCAGGGGCTGGCTCGGTGCGTTGTGGGGCAAGTCGGCGGGGCGGGCCGGGGGGACGGTGAATCTCCTGCTGTCGCACATGCTGGACACCGCCGCGGTTGCCGAGCTGGTCTGGGACCGGTACCTGCCGCAGGTGACGCGGTGGCGTCTGGACGCTCTGGCGGGGGGTGCGGGGAAGGGGCGGCGTCTGTTCGCGTGGTTGTGCGGGATCCATGACCTGGGCAAGGCCACGCCGGTGTTCCAGCACCTGGACGCGGAAGGGGCGGCCGCGGTCCGGCAGGCGGGGCTCGCCTGGGACAAGTACGCGGTGAAGGGGGCGTCCTGGCGGCACGACAAGGCCGGTGCCCGGGTGCTGAGGGCGCTGCTCGCCGAGGCGAAGTGGTGTGAGGACCAGGTCGGTTGGGTCTGGCCGCTGGTCGCCGGCCACCACGGTCTGATCCCTACGGAAGGGGACCTGAAGCCGCCCAAGAAGAACGAGAAGCTGCAGGGCCACGATCGGTCGTGGAAGCTCGCGCAGCTGGCCCTGGCGGAGGTGTTCTCGCGGGAGGTCGGCTACGAGGGTGAGTCGCCGCTGGCCGCGGTTGAGCCCGCTCTGGTGCCGAGTCGCGCGATGCAGCTTCAGCTGTCCGGCTTCGTGGTGATGGCGGACTGGATCGCCAGCGACGAGCGGCACTTCACCGGCGTGTCGGATCTGTCGAAGGTGACGATGCCCCAGGCGCGCCGGCGGGCTTCGGCGGCATGGTCGAGGCTCGGACTGCGCGGTGGCTGGGGCACGTTGGCGGTGCCCGGGCCGGAGACGTTCCGGGACCGTTTCGGGCACGGAACGAGGCCTTCGCAGGAGTTGGTCCTCGACGTGGTGCGCCGGATGGGCGGGCCGGGGCTGGTGATCGTCGAGGCGCCGATGGGGGAGGGGAAGACGAAGGCAGCGCTCGCGGCGGCCGAGCTGATGGCGGCCCGTCACGGCGCGGACGGGGTGTTCCTGGGCATGCCGACCCAGGCGACCGCGGACCCGATGTTCACCCAGCTGCGTTCGTGGCTGCACGAGGTCGAGGACGGCCTGGAGGACCAGGTCGCGCTGCTGCACGGCAAGCGGATGTTCAACAAGGAGTGGCGCGCCCTGCTGGAGGGCGCGGGGGAGTGGGGGCAGGGCGCGGACGACCCGTTCACCTCGGTGGGGGAGGACGAGTTCGGCATGGCGGCCGACTGCTTCGACGGCTGCGAGGGCGGTGGGCGCAGGGCTCCCGCCGAGTGGTTCCTCGGTCGGCGCCGTGGTCTGCTCAGCCCGTTCGCGGTCGGCACGATCGACCAGCTCCTGTATGCCGCGACCCGCACCAGGCACGTGATGCTGCGGGTGGCCGGCCTGGCCGGCAAGGTCGTGATCCTGGACGAGGTCCACGCCGCCGACGTCTACATGTCTCAGTTCCTGCTGGAGGGATTGTGGTGGCTCGGGCAGGCTGGAGTGCCGGTGGTGCTGCTGTCGGCGACCCTGCCGCCCGAGCAGCGGCACCGTCTGGTCGCCGCCTACGTGGCCGGTTCGCAGTCGGCGCAGGACCCGGCGGCGCTGGAGCTTCCTGAGCCGCAGGGCTATCCGAGCGTGACGGCCGTCTGGCCGGGCCGGGACGGGCGGCCGGAGCTGCTGGTCGAGAGTGCCCAGTCGTGGCGTGACGACCTCCAGGTCCGGGTCGAGGTGCTCGACGAGCCGCCGGCGCCGACCGGCCAGGAAGGGCGGCAGGACGACACGGCCACGGCCGATACGGCCGTGGCCGACTGCCTCAAGGAGCGCCTGGCCGACGGCGGATGCGCCCTGGTCATCCGCAACACCGTCGCCCGCGCCCAGTCCACCTTCGAAGCCCTCCAAAAGGAGTTCGGCCCCGACGTCCGCCTCCTGCACGGCCGCCTGCACGCCGGCCACCGGGCGGACCGCACACAGGAGGTGCTGAAGCTCCTCGGACCGCCCGGCCAGGGACACAAGCGCCCCGACCGGCTGATCGTCGTCGCCACCCAGCTCGCCGAGCAGTCCTTCGACGTCGATGCCGACCTGCTGATCACCGACCTCGCCCCGGTCGACCTGCTCCTCCAGCGCATCGGCCGCCTCCACCGCCACGACGGCGTGAAACGCCCCCACCGGCTGTCCCGGCCCACCGTGGTCGTCACCGGCCTCCACCTCCACGACGACCAGGCACCGCACATCCTGGGCGCCTCCGAGAAGATCTACGGCCGCTACCTGCTCCTGCGCACGGCCGCCGAGATCAAGCGGGTGACCAAGGACGGCGGGGACACGTGGCGCATCCCCCGTCAGGTGCCGGACCTGGTGGCCCGCGTGTACGGCACCGGCCCCGTCGTCCCGGACACATGGGCTGAGGCCGAGACGCAGGCCCGGCAGGACTGGGACAAAAGGCAGGCCAAGCGCCGCGAGAACGCCTCCCAGTACCTGCTCACTCGCGCCGGGGAGCAGGGCGAACCGACCCTGGCCGGACTGCACCGCGGCGCCCACGGCAAGCTGACCGAGGGACAGTTCGAGGCACTCGTCCGTGACGGCGAACGGAGCGCGGAGGTTGTGCTTGTACGCCGCACCGAGGACGGCTGCCACGCGATGACGGGCCGCAGGCTCGGGCCTAACGGCGTGGTCGCCACAGAACTGCTGGACGACGTCCTCGCGGGAACGGTGCGCCTCCCCGCCAAACTGACAGCGGCAGCCGAGCAGGCGCTCGGCCCGCTGGCGGGCTGGCGCGACCACCCCTGGCTGCGCTACAGCCTGGCCCTCGAACTCGACGAGGACGGCGAAGCGACCCTCGGAGACTTCCGGCTGCGCTACGACGACGACCTCGGCCTCGTGGTGAGCGGGGGACCCCGGTACGGATGACGGTGAGGTGGTGGGCCGGGCGATTGCCGGGCCCACCACCCAACCCCGCGAGCGCGGGGCCGACTTGTGCCCGTCACGGGCGGCCAAACACGGCCAGGGGCCATCCCCGCGCGAGTGAACCTGCGGGGCCGAGGGGCAATTCAAGCATTCGCCCCACGATCGGCCGCCGATGATGCCACGATGATTCAACAACGAGCTAAACATGGCCAGTTGGGAGAACAGTGCGTGTCTGGGTACAACCTTGTCGACGAACCGTGGCTGACGGTGCGGCCTGTCGGCGGAGGCCCTCCCGTTGAGCTGGGGATCGCCGAGGTCCTGGCCCGGGCCCACGAGTTCGAGGGGATCGTCGTCGAGTTCTCCACCCAGCTCCCGGCCCTCCTGCGCCAGGTCCTGTTGCCCGTCGTCGCCCACGCCACCGGAGCGCCCGGGAACCTTCGCGAGAAGGGCGAGCGCCTCACGCAGAACGGCGGGTTCGCCGAGGGCGAGCGCAAACTCCTTCAGGTCTATCTCGACGATCACTGTGCGAAGTTCGACCTCTTCGACCCGGCCGCCCCGTTCGCCCAGGTCGCGGGGCTGCGTACCGCGAAGGACGAGACGAAGGGTTCTGCCGCCCTCGTGGCGACCGCCGCGAGCGGCAACAACGTCCCGCTGTTCGCCAGTCGCACGGACGCGGACCCGCTCGACCTGACACCGGCCCAGGCCGCCCACTGGCTCGTGCACACCCACTGCTGGGACACCGCGGCGATCAAGACCGGCGTCGTCGGCGACGACCAGGTCAAGGCAGGCAAGACCACCGGGAACCCCACCGGCCCGCTCGGCCAGCTCGGCGTCATCGTCCCCGCCGGGCGCACCCTGTACGAGACCCTCATGCTCAACCTCCCGGTCACCCCGCCCAGCGTCCTCGGCACCCCGCAGTGGACGCGAGGCCCACACGGCCCCGCCTGGTCGACGCGCGCGGCCAAGGGCCTGCTCGACCTGTGGACCTGGCAGGCACGGCGGATCCGCCTCATCCCACACCAGAACGACGCCGGGCAGCTGCGAGTCGCACGGGTGGTCATCAGCGCCGGCGACCGCCTCACGCCGCTGCCCGAGCAGGAACCGCACACCGCCTGGACGTTCACCGCCCCCGCCAAGAAGTCCGCGACGGCTCTGCCCGAGCGCCGGCCGCGCCGCCACACGCAGGGCAAGGCCGCCTGGCGAGGCCTGGACGCCCTCCTCGCCCCCACCCGCCAGAGCGCCGACGGGGCCTTCGAGACCAGCGTCCTGCTCGATGAGGTCAGCGGCCTGCAGGAGAGCGGCAAGCTCGGCGCCGACTATCCGCTGCAGGTCGAGACCTTCGGCATGGTCTACGGTACCCAGTCCGCAGTCGTCGAGGACGTCATCCACGACGCCATCCCCCTGCCACTGCTCGCTCTCCACCAGGACAGCGAAGCCCACCTCCTTCTCCTGGACGCGGCCGAACAGGCGGAACTCCTCGCGAGGGCCGTCAACAACCTCTCCGCGGACCTACGCCGCGCCGCCGGAACCGACCCCATCCCCTGGGATAAGGGCCAGCGCCCCGGCGACCTCCTCCTGCACACCCTCGACCCCCTGGTGCGCCGCCTGCTCGCGGGCGTGCGCGGAGCCGGCGACGACGAGGACGTCCTGGAGCGGGGCCGGCTCGCGTGGGAACAGGTCGCCCACCGCCACGCTTGGGAGGCGGCGAACACGCTCCTGCTGGCCGCACCTGCCACCACGTTCGGCGGCCGGACGCTCGACCAGAGCGGCAAAGCGGGCAAGGCGCAGACCTACCGGCTCGGCACGGCCGTCGCCAACTTCCGGCGCCAGGTCGACGAGATCCTTCCCCGCCACGCCGATGCCGTCCGGCAGGCGGCTGCCGCCCGCGAAGCCGAGACCGGACCCGCCCTCGATTCCGACCCCGCCTCTGGAGCGGACTTTGACTACTGAGCACACCACCAACCGCAAAAAGCGCCGGTACTGGGACGACTTCACCGCCCCCGACCACACCTGGCGCACCGACCCCCGCACCAAGCAGCTACGCCGACCCCCCGGCGAGGACCTCGCCGCCATGCGCTCCGGCCTCGGACGGCCCGCCATGGACAGCCCCAGGATGTGGCCGCTCTACAGCTGCGACGTCGACGACCGTCTCGCGCTGCGCGACGAGGTCTCCGACGAGCAGAAGGCCGAGCACGCCGCCCTGGCCCTTTACGGCCTGCACCAGCAGAGCCAGGCCACGCCGATGCACCGCCGCGGCGTCAAACTCGGCGAGGCACTCCGCGCCCTGCGCCGCAGCGGCAAGTTCAGCGAGGAAGCCCTCGACACCCGGGTCGCCCAACTCGCGGGCGCCACCAGCGTGTCGGCGCTGCTGGTCCACCTGCGCGGCCTGATCACCCAACTGCGCACCGTCGGGCAGCCGCTGGACTACAACCACCTGATGGCCGACATCCAGGCCTGGCACCACACCGACCGGCGCCCGCAGGTCCGCCTCAAGTGGGCGGTCGGCTACCAGGCGTGGAAGGACAAGGCGCCCGCCGACTGAGCCCGCCTGCCCGCCTCCCAGCTGCCCGTACCGCCATCCCCGAGGAGAAGCGCATGACCGACCGCCTCTACATCGACGTGCACATCCTGCAGACCGTCCCGCCGGCCAACCTCAACCGGGACGACAACGGCAACCCCAAGGAGGCCTACTTCGGCGGCAAGCGCCGCTCCCGGGTCTCCTCCCAGGCCTGGAAGCGCGCCACGCGCCTGCACTTCGCCGAGAGCCGCGACCGGCAGGACCTCGCCACCCGGACCAAGCGGATCGCCTCCCAGCTCGCCAAAGGCATCGCCGAACGCACCCCCGTCGCGGCGGAGGACGCGCAGCGGATCGCCGACGCCCTGATCAAGACGACCGGGATCTCCGCCGGCAAGAAGGAAGGCGACACCGCCTACCTCCTCTTCTACGGCCGCCGCCAGCTGGCCGGCATCGTCGACCTGGTCGCCGACAGCGCCGCCGACCTCGCCGCCCTCGACGCCAAGGCGCTGGAGGAGGCCGTCAAGGCCCTGCCGGTCAAGGAGCAACTGAAGACCGGCCACCCGGCCGACGTCGCCCTCTTCGGCCGCATGGTCGCCGACATCCCCAGCCTGAACGTCGACGCCGCCACCCAGGTCGCCCACGCGATCTCCACCCACGCCGCGGAACTCGAATTCGACTACTACACGGCCGTCGACGACGAAAACACCGCCGACGAGACCGGGGCCGGCATGATCGGCACCATCGGCTTCAACTCCGCCACCCTCTACCGCTACGCGACCGTCGGCCTGCACCAGCTGCGCGAGAACCTCGGCGACGACAAGGCCGCCGTCGACGCCGTCGACCTGTTCGTCGACTCCTTCGCCCGCTCCATGCCCACCGGCTACGGCAACTCCTTCGCCCACCGCACCCGCCCCAGCCTGGTCGCCGTCGTCGTCCGCGCAGACCAGCCCGTGAACCTCGTCTCCGCCTACGAGAACCCCGTCCCGGCGAGCCGGGGCATCGTCGTCGAGTCCGCGCGCCGCCTCGCCACCGAGTTCGCCACCGCCACCGAGCAGTGGGGCGACGAACCGGCATACCTCGCCATCTGCCACACCCTTGGCACCGGCAGTGGTACCGATGCCGAGGAGACCGGGCAGAAGCTGGCGGACTCGTTCGGGGCGAACCGCACCTTCACCGAACTGCGCGACGGCCTGCGCGCCGCCCTCACCGAGCGGGTGAACGGCAACTGATGCCCATCAAACCCACCCCCGGTCCCGCCCCCGCCGCGGACCGGCCGGACGACGCGCAGGCAGTCCTCGTCCTGCGCCTGGCCGGCCCGCTCCAGTCCTGGGGCGACCGCAGCGCCTTCAACCGCCGCGACAGCCGGCCCCAGCCGACCAAGTCCGGCGTCGTCGGCCTGCTCGCCGCCGCCGCGGGCCGACCGCGCGAAGCGGACATCACCGACCTCGTCGGCCTGCGCCTGGGCGTGCGCATCGACCAGCCCGGCACCCTGCTGCGCGACTACCACACCGTCAGCGACTACCGCGGCCGTCCGCTCCCGCAGGCCGGCGTCAACGCCAAGGGCCTGCAGAAGCCGACCTCCCCGGCCAAGGACACCTACGTCACCCACCGCTACTACCTCCAGGACGCCGTGTTCGTCGCCGCCGTCCAGGGCCCGGCCATGCTCGTCACGGCGCTCGCCGAGGCGATCCGCCGCCCCGCCTTCCCCCTCGCGCTCGGCCGGCGCTCGTGCGTCCCGACCCAGCCGATCGTCCTCGGCGCGGTGCGCGACGCCACCCTGGAGGACGTCCTGGCCGCAGAGCCCTGGCAGGCGGGCGCGCCTGCCAGGGACGCCTACCGGCGGCGGGCCGAACGGCGGCCGGAGCCGTTCTCGCCGCACCGGATCGACCTGGCCGCGACCTTCGACGACCCGGCGGGCGAGGACACCCTCCAGGACGTCCCGCGCACCTTCGCACCCCGCGAACGCGGCTTCTCCATCCGGCGGATCCGCCACGAATGGCTCAGCGTCCCCACCGGCCTCGACCCGTCCGCCACGACCACGCACCCGGCCACCGACGCCGGCGGCCACGACCCGTTCGCCCTGCTGGGCTGGTGACCTAGATGACCTACCTCTCCCGCGTCCGCATCAACCCCCTGCGCGCCGCCAGCCGCAACCTGCTCGCCAACCCCCGAGCCCTGCACGGCGCCGTCCTGGCCGGCATCCCCGACACCGCCCCCGGCGACCGGATCCTGTGGCGCCTGGACGCCGACCACCCGCGCCGCCCGATGCTGCTGGTCCTCACCCCGTCCAAGCCGGACTGGACCCACATCGTCGAACAGGCCGGCTGGCCCGACGCCGAAGGCGAGCACTACGCGATCCGCGACTACAGCCCGCTGCTCGCCCAGCTCGCCGTCGGCCGGGAGTTCGCCTTCCGCCTCAAAGCCAGCCCCGTGCAGAACACCTCCAAGCCGGACAAGGCGAGCCCGCACCGCACCAAGACCGAAGCCGAACTCCACCACCGCTCCTACCGCATGGCCCACCGCACGGCCGCCCAGCAGCTCACCTGGTTCCTCGACCGCACCACCCGCTGGGGCTTCACGGTCCCCGAAGCGCGGACCGACGAGCCGGCGCCGGGCCTCGCACCGCCGGCCTCGGACACCCCCGGCGATGCGCAGCCCGCCCGGGAGGTGAGGATCACCGATCGCGGCCGCAGCACCTTCACCAAGCCCGGTACCCGCACCCCGGTCACCCTCACCACCGCCACCTTCGAGGGCCACCTGCGCATCAGCGACCCCGCCCTCCTGCAGGCCGCCCTCCTCGGCGGCATCGGCCCCTCCAAGGCGTACGGCTGCGGCCTGCTCACCCTCGCCCCGCTGCCGCCAGGGGCAGGCTGACCGATGGCCGACATCTGGTGGAAGGCCCACCCCCACGACCTGCACCGCCTCGCCGACCGGATCTCAAGCGTCTACGTCGAACGCAGCCACATCGACCGCGACGAGAACGCCGTCGTCATCATCAACAAACGCGAGACCGTCCGCGTCCCCGCCGCCATGGTCGCCGTTATGCTCCTGGGCCCCGGCACCCGCATCACCCACGGCGCCGTCAACCTCCTCGCCGACTCCGGCACCACCGTGTGCTGGGTCGGCGAACAGGGAGTACGCATGTACGCCGCCGGGCTGGGCCCCAGCCGCGGAGCTGCGCTCCTCAACCGGCAGGCGTGGCTGGTCAGCCGCACCAAGGAACGCCTCGCCGTCGCACGGAACATGTACCGCATGCGGTTCCCGGGCGAGGACGTCAGCGCCGCCACCATGCAGCAGCTGCGCGGACGCGAGGGCGCCCGCATCCGCAAGCTCTACCAGGCCGAATCGCGGCGCACCGGCGTTGCCTGGAACGGCCGCGTCTACAAGGCCGGCGACGCCCACGCCGCAGGCGACGACCTCAACCGCCTCCTGTCGGCGGCCAACGCCGCGCTCTACGGCATCTGCCACGCCGTCATCACCGGCCTGGGCGCCAGCCCCGGCCTCGGCTTCGTCCACACCGGCCTGGCCACCTCCTTCGTCCTCGACATCGCCGACCTCTACAAGGCCGAATACACCATCCCCCTCGCCTTCGACCTCGCCCAGCAGGGCCACACGGAGGAGCGCGACGCCCGCCTGGGCCTGCGCGACCGCATCGCGCAGGACAAGCTGCTCGGCCGCATCGTCCACGACGTCAAGACCCTCCTCAGCCCGGAGGGCACCGACATGCCCGACATGGAGGTCAACGAGCTCTGGGACGAACGCGTCGGCACGGTCCAGGGCGGCGTCAACTGGTCCGGAAGCGAAGGCGAGCCAGCGCCCGAGGCCCTCGACCGGGGCATGGGCGACGAACACCTAGCCATCATCGGCCCGGAGTTCACCCAGGACACGAGCAGCCCATGACCGTCATCATCCTCATCGCCGCCCCCGAAGGCCTACGCGGCCACCTCACCCGCTGGATGGTCGAAGTCAACGCCGGCGTCTTCGTCGGCACCCCCAGCCGCCGCATCCGCGACCGCCTCTGGGACCTCCTCGCCACCCGCATCGGCGACGGCCAAGCCGTCCTCGTCGAACCCGCCACCAACGAACAGGGCTGGACCGTCCGCACCGCCGGCAAGGACCGCTGGAAGCCCGTCGACTTCGACGGACTGATCCTCTCAGCCCGCCCCCGCCGGTAAACCCGCAGGTCACGAAGCATCGGCCCCGCGCTCGCGGGGATTGCTCCCGGGTCGTCGACCGCGCGGTGTGGCCCTGCCAGTCGGCCCCGCACGCGCGGGGATTGCTCCCTCCTCGGCCCCGGCCAGCCTGCGATCAAGCTGTCGGCCCCGCGCTCGCGGGGGTTGCTCCACCCCGCTGCCGGGGTCGTAGGTGAGCAGGGCGTCGGCCCCGCGTTCGCGGGGGTTGCTCCCGGTCGGGCATGTTCGCCCGCCGCAGCACCCCGTCGGCCCCGCATGTACGGGGATAGCTCCTGCACCGGCGTACCCACCTGGTAGCCGGCCGATTCGGCCCGGCACGCGCGCCCGGAGGACCGGGCCTTTGCCCAGGCCGTGAGGGTCGAGACGTCTGGGCAGGGCTCCCCAGTCTCCTGAGGAGCCCTGCCCACGGAGAGCTGTCAGAACTGGTGGTCGTACGCCACGGTCACCGGGGCGTGGTCGGACCAGCGCTCGGCGTGGGTGTCGGCGCGCTCGACGTAGGCTTCGACGGCCTTGGCGGCCAGGGCCGGGGTGGCGACCTGGAGGTCGATGCGCCATCCGGAGTCGTTGTCGAAGGCGCGGCCGCGGTAGGACCACCAGGAGTAGGGGCCGGTGCGGTCGGGGTGGAGGGCGCGGACGACGTCGACGTAGCCGGCCTCGTCGTAGACGCGGGAGAGCCAGGCGCGTTCCTCGGGGAGGAAGCCGGCGGACTTCTGGTTGGCCTTCCAGTTCTTGAGGTCCTCGGGGCGGTGGGCGATGTTCCAGTCGCCGCAGACGACGACCTCGCGGCCGTCGGCGGCGGCGCGGGTGCGGAGCTTGCCGAGGTGGGTGAGGAATTCCGCCATGAAGCGTTCCTTCTCCTCCTGGCGCTCGGTGCCGACCTCGCCGGAGGGGAGGTAGAGGCTGGCGACGGTCAGGCCGGGCAGGTCGATTTCGACGTATCGGCCCGAATTGTCGAATTCATCCGATTCGAAGCCGATGACCGTGCGGCTCGGCTCCTGGCGGGACAGGATGGCGACGCCGGCCCGGCCCTTGGCGGCGGCGGGGGCCCAGATTGCGTGCCAGCCGTCCAGGTCGCGCAGTTCTACCGGTAGCTGCCCGGGTTCGGAGCGCACCTCCTGGAGGCAGATGACGTCCGCCTCGGTGGCGGCCAGCCACTCGATGAAGCCCTTCTTGGCGGCGGCCCGGATTCCGTTCACATTCACACTCGTCACCACGATCACCCGGGCAGCCTACCGAGTGGGGTGGGCGGACCCGCAGTGCGACGCGTCCGCTTGCGGAGCTGTCGTGAACGCGACATGAAAGTGTGCGGTGGGCCCGGTGTGCGCCGTCATTGGTCTTGACCATCTCCCGGCCGAGCCCCTAGGGTCACTTACTGCAAGGACCTTTAATAAAGAAGGACGGAAAAAGCCCGCTCTCCCACCTGCCGCAACAGCGGACAGCGGGTCGGCGCCGCCCCTCTTTCGGCCGGTCGTCCGGGTAGGGCGGTCCGGCAGGGTGTTCGGCAGTGCGGAAGAAACCAGGGTGGAGGACACGGTGGGGACGACAGGACAGCTCACGGCGGTACCGGAACCGAAGTACTGGCACCTGCGCACGGTGCTGCTCCGCGCCATCGACACGGAGTTCTCCACCGGCCAGATCCTCCCGAACGAGCGCGAGCTCTCCGCCCGCTTCGGCGTCGCCCGGGCCACCCTGCGGCAGGCGCTCGACCAGCTGGAGCTGGAGGGCCGCCTGGTCCGCCGGCGCGGCATCGGCACCCTGATCGCCGCCCCCCGGGTCGGCGTCCCGGTGAACCGGCAGGAGGAGGGCTGGCCCGGCGCCGCCCGCAGCCAGTCCTGGCGCACCGTCGACTGCACCACCGCCCCGGCCGCGCCCCGGCTGGCGCAGGCGCTCGGCATCGCCGAGGGCGCGACCGTGCACACCGTCCGCCGGGTCCGCCTCGTCCAGGGCCAGGCGATGGCCACCGAGTCGCTGCACGTGCCGGCCGCCGCGCTGCCGCACCTGCCCGGCTTCCGGGCCGAGAGCGACCGCGCCCGTTCGGTGCTGCGGCAGCTGGAGCGGCTGGAGGTCGACGGCGAGTCCCGTTCGGTCGAGCTCGGCGTCGCCGAGGCCGAGGAGGCCGCCCTGCTGGAGCGGCCCCCCGGCTCCCCGGTGCTGGTGATGACCACCCAGTACGCCGCGGCCGGCCGCCTGGTGGCGCTCGCCGTCTCCACCTACCGCGCGGACACCTGCAAGCTCACCTTCGGCGAGACCGGCCTCGTCGAGGTCACCCCCGTCGGCGCCACCCCGGTCGGTGCCGCCGCCTCCTGAACCATCTCCGAAAACCCTCAGGCCCAGGCCCGGACGCCTTCCAGTCGGAAGCGTCCGGGCCTGGGCCGTTTCCAGGCCTTGTAGGGGCCTATGGAGAGAGGCCAGGGGCAGGGGGAGCCGCCCCGGTCAGGCGCCGTCGGGCCCCGTCAGGCGCGGGCGGGGGCGGCGGCCGTGGCGGGGGCCGGGTCGGCCGGCGGGTTGACGGCGAAGAGCTGCTCCTCCACCTGGTCGAGCGCCACCCGCAGGGCGCCCATCGCGACGACCTCCGACCCCAGGGCGGCGAGCGCCACCTCCGGCGCGCGCAGGGTGAACTGGGCGAGCCGCTCGCGCAGCGGGTCCAGGACCCCGTCGAGCCCGGCCGCCCAGCCGCCGACCACCACCAACTGCGGGTCGATGGCCAGCACCAGGGCCGCGACGCTCTGCACCAGCCGGGTCAGGAAGCGGTCCATCGCGACCTGCGCCACCTCGTCGCCCTCGCGCGCCAGCCGCAGCACCCGGGCGACGGCCGCCTCGTCCAGCGGGTTGAGCGGCTTGCCGGTGGTGGAGAGCAACCGCTCGGGCGTGACCTCCTGGCCGAGCAGGTGCAGGGCGCCGATCTCGCCCGCCGCCCCGCCGTAACCCCGGTGCAGGCGGCCGTTGATGAGCGAACCCGCGCCGGGGCTCAGGCCGGCCATGACGAAGACGACGTCGTCGGCGCCGACCGCCGCGCCCTGCCAGTGCTCGGCGATGGCCGCGAGGTTGGCGTCGTTCTCGATCATCACCGGGCAGCGGAACGACCGCCGCAGCCGGGCCCCGAGGTCGAGGCCGGTCCAGCCGGGCATCGCGGTGCCGAGCTGCACGGTGCCGTCCCGGTCGACGATGCCGGGCGTGCCGACGCCGACCGCCCACAGGCTGTCCCGGGACACGCCCGCCTTGCGCAGCACCTCGGCCACCACCGACCGCACGGCGGCGAGCCGTTCCTCCGCGTCGATGGTCTCGTCGACCGTCCGGCAGTGGCTGCCGACGACCTCGCCGGTCAGGTCGGCGAGGATGATCCGCAGGTCGTGCACACCGATCTCGATGCCGAGGATGTGCCCGGCCTCGGCCCGGAACCGGAACCACCGGGCGGGGCGCCCGCGCCGGCCGGGGCCAGGCTGGGTCCCCTGCTGCGGCTGCTCGACCTCGGCGACCAGGCCGGTCTCCACCAGTCCCTCGATCACGCCCTCGACGGTCGGCCGGGACAGCCCGGTGTCGCCGACCAGCTGGGTGAGGGTCACGGCGTGCCCGGCCCGCAGGGCGCGAAGGGTCACCGCGGCGTTGATCCGCCGCAGGAGTGAGGAGTCGCCACCGGTGAGTCGATCCGCCAAGACGCTGCCCTTCGCCGTTCGCGCGACTGCCCTGGCGCGCGTGCCGAGTACGCGGGCATCGCCGGATGGCACGACCGGGTGGCCCGCGAGAGTCCGCCGCCCGACAGGCCGGCACGGCGGCGCTGGGCCGCCTGCGCCGGGCCGGGTGGCCCGAGCCGGATGCTACCCGGGTGCGGCCTCGCCCGGCGAGCATCCTCGCAGCTCACCCAGGCTTCGGTATCGAAATGGTACGCACCGGGGGGCGGTCCGTGATCCGCCGTTCACCGCACCGTCCCGAGGGCCCCGCCAGCCCCGTCCGCGGGTCGGCGGCGGGCCGTTCGTGAGCTGGTGGAGGGGGCGGTGGAGAGGGCCGGCGGAGGGGGCGACGACGGGGCCGTTCGGATGCTGTGCGGATGCGGATGCGGGTGTGGGCGGCCCCGTCAGCCCAGGCCGCCCGTCGCGCCGAGGTTCTGGCCGGAGACCCACCGGCCGTCCGGCCCCGCCAGGAACGCGACCACGTCCGCGACGTCCGCCGGCTGCCCCAGCCTCCGCAGCGGCGTCAGACCGGCCACCGTCTCCAGCGCCTGCGGCGTGTTGACGGAGCGCAGCAGGTCGGTGTCGATCGGTCCGGGGGAGACGGTGTTGGCGGTGATCCCGCGCGGCCCGAGCTCCAGTGCGGCGGCGACCGTCAGCTGTTCCAGCGCGCCCTTGCTGGCCAGGTAGGGCGCGATGCCGTCGACCGGCCGGCGGGTGTTGAGGGTGGAGATGTTGACGATCCGGCCGCCGGCGCGCATCCACCGCGCCGCGTAGCGGATGGTCAGGAAGACGGCGCGGGTGTTGACGGCGAGCACGGCGTCGAACTCGGCCGGGTCGGTTTCGGCGAGCGGCGTCCGGCTGAACGAGCGGGCCGCGTTGTTGACCAGGATGTCCAGGCCGCCGAGGTGTTCCTCAGCCGCCGCCATCAACCGCTCCGCGCCGTCCGGCTCGCCGAGGTCCGCCCGCACCGCGTGGGCCCGCCCGGCGCCCTTGGCGGCGACCGCGCGGACCACGTCCGCGGCGGCCGCGTCGTCGCTGGCGTACCCGAAGACGACGTCCGCGCCGTCCGCCGCCAACCGCTCGACCACGGCGTGCCCGATCCCGCGCGAGCCGCCGGTGACGACCGCGGCCCGACCCGTCAGCGTCCTGTCCGACACCGCGACTCCCCGTTTCCGGCCGGTCGCACACCGGCCCCTCGCAGAACCTACCGGTCGCGGGCCCGCCGGGGGCGCTTTCGGCTGGTCGCGCGCCGTCTTTCTGATGAACCGTCAGGGCTCCGTCGTCCAACCTCCGTTGCCGGACCCGCACCCTCCCTCGCCGCCCGGCCTGACCGTCCGACGATCCGGTGCGTGCGCGGAGCGCCAGGTCAGGAGCCTTATGCTGCTGCGCATGCTGAACGAGACGCGCCCCGCCCAGGCGGGCGGGCCCGCCGTGACCTCCCCGCGTGCCCCGTCCTCCCCGTCCGACCGGGAGTCCGACCGGGAATCCGACCGGGCGTCCGACCGGGAGTTCGTGCGAGCGGAGACGCGCCTCGTGCCCGTGCCGTTCGTGCCCGAGGTGAGCCTGCACATGGCGGAGGACGCCATCGCGCTGTGGGAGTCGACCGAGTCCGCGCGCGGCGAGCGCGGACTGCCGCCGCCGTTCTGGGCGTTCGCCTGGGCGGGCGGGGTCGGGGTGGCCCGGTACGTGCTGGACCACCCGGAACTGGTCGCCGGGCGGACGGTGCTGGACCTCGCGGCCGGCTCCGGCCTGGTCGGCATCGCGGCGGCGCTGCGCGGGGCCCGCGCCGTCCGGGCTGCCGAGATCGACGCGTACGCGGTCGTCGCCATCGGGCTCAACGCGGAGGCGAACGGCGTCCGGGTGGACGCGGCCGTCGAGGACCTGCTGGACGGCGACGGCGCCCCGGCCGAGGTCGTGCTCGCCGGGGACGTCTTCTACGAGCGCGCCATGGCCGCCCGCTTCCTGCCGTTCCTCGAACGCGCGCGGGCCCGCGGCGCGACGGTCATCGTCGGCGACCCGGGGCGCGCCTACCTGCCGCGCGAACGGTTCACGGCGCTGGCCGCGTACGACGTCCCGGTGGTCGCCGACCTGGAGGACGCGGCGCTGAAGACGACCACGGTGTGGGCGCTCGCGGACGCCCGCTGAGGCTGCCGTGAAATCCTCGGCGGGGCACGGCCGGGCCCTGGTAGACACATCGGTATGACCGACGATCAGAACCACTCTTATTCGCTGCGCGCCGCCACCCCCGACGAGATCCCCGCCGTGCTCGCCCTCTGGGCCCGGGCGGCCAAGGGCACCAGCATCACGGACGACGCCGCCGGCGTGGCGGCGCTGCTCGCCCGCGACCCGGAGTGCCTGCTCGTCGCCGCCCGCGCGGACGACCCGGCCGTCCTCCTCGGCACGGTGATCGCCGGCTGGGACGGCTGGCGCTGCCACCTCTACCGCCTCGCCGTCGACCCCGACCACCGCCGCCGCGGCATCGGCGCCGCCCTGATCTCAGCCGCCGAACAGCGCTTCGCGGCCCTCGGCGGACGGCGGGTGGACGCGATGGTGCTGGACGAGAACGCGCTCGGCCACCGCACCTGGCACGCGGCGGGGTACGAGGCGCAGCCGCAGTGGTCGCGCTGGGTGAAGCCGCTGGCCTCGGACTGACGCACCGGGAGCCGTCGGCGCCAGGGTCGGTCGCCGGATGAGCCCCGGCCGCCGGATGGGCGCGGACGGCTGGCGGGGGCCGTCGGGGCGTGGTGCGCTGGCACCATCCGTATGCGAACCGATTCGGTTCCGCGGTCCCCGGCGCACCTGGAAGAGAGCCACCACGCCATGACCGTTTCGACCGGCCCGATCGAACCCGCCGAGCTGCTCGCGCAGATCCCCGACTTCGAGCAGGCCCTCGCCTTCTACCACCGCCACCTCGCCCCGGACACCGCCGTCGACCTGTCGGTCGCGGAGAACGTCCTCGTCTACGAGGACTCGATGCAGAAGATGGTGTTCGACCACACCGCCCTGCTGCCCGAGGAGTACCTCCACTACTTCTCGGCGTACGGCACGCCGCAGCTGCGCGCGCGGGTCGCGGCGCTGCTCGCCAAGGCGTTCGACGCCCCGGTGGCGGCGGGGGACGTCTTCGGCACGGCGGGCGTCGGCTCGGCACTGGAGTGCCTGGCCTTCGCGCTCCAGGACGCGCCGAAGCCGGACGAGCCCGGCCCGCCGCCGCTGCTGGAGGGGGACGCGGTGCTGCTGCCGGCGCCGTACTGGCAGGGGTTCAACTGGTCCTTCGAGCAGCGCCCGAAGCTGGAGTGCGTCCCCGTGAGGCTGCCCACCGAGGGGCCGGAGCGGTTCCGGCTCTCGCTGGCCGTGATCAAGGAGGCGTACTTCCGGTACCACCGGCTGAACGACAAGTTCCCCCGGCTGCTGGTGCTGACCAACCCGCACAACCCGCTCGGCGTCAACTACGGCAAGGCGCTCCAGGAGGAGATCTACGCGTGGGTGATGGACGAGACCGAGATGCACATCATCTCCGACGAGATCTACGCACATTCACAAGTCCACGGCGTCCGGGTGCCGTTCACCAGCGCCCTCGCCCTGGACGCCTACCGGGCCCATCCGGAGCGGGTCCACGTTGTCTGGGGCTTCGCCAAGGACTTCGGGCTCTCCGGCTTCCGGACCGGCTTCGTGGTGTCGAAGTACGGGCCGGTGCAGCGCGCGATGCTCGGCACCAAGGGCATCGAGGAGAAGAAGCACCCGATGTCCTGGTTCACACCCTTCGACTCGCTGAAGCACTACGTGGTCGGCTCGGTGCTGGAGAGCACGGTCAACGGCAGCCCGGAGCTGTACACCGACTACGCGATGCGGCGCTACAAGGACCTGCTCAGCGAGAGCTTCGAGCAGGTGAAGGACCGACTCACCGCCCGGGACATCCCCTTCGTCCATCTGGAGGGCGACAACCCCGCGCAGTTCTTCTGGCTGGACCTGACCTCCTACCTCGGCAAGCGCCCGCCCGTCGGCGCGTACACCCTCCCGCCGCTGCCGATCACCGCGAACAGCGGCGACCTCGACCCGGACGAGCTCTGGCTCTTCAACTACTTGGCCGCACCTCCGACCGAGGTCTCCCTCCTCCCCGGCGGCACCATGCACTGCCTCGCCCCCGGCTTCTTCCGCCTCTGCTACACCGCCCGCCAACCCGAGGAGGTCTGCGCCGCCGTCGACCGCGTCGCCGAGGCCCTCTCCCAGCTGGTCATCGTGGGATAGGGGACAACGGGTCGGCCCGGGAGGAAGCGCCCTCCCGGGCCGACCGTTTGCCTGTCCCGGCCTGCGCGGGAAGTCGGCCCGTCCGAGATCG
>NZ_JBFBDO010000067.1:0-47253 GCF_040683335.1 Kitasatospora sp. NPDC093806 | reverse complement strand
CGGGCCCCGCCCAGTCCGCCCCGGCACTGATGGGGCGGGCCCGTCGGCTTGTCGCTGCGGCGGCCGCTTCCCCTCCCGCGCCATCACTGGACGAAACGTCCAGCCTGGACGTACAGTCCAGACATGCCCACCGAGAACCCCGACCCGCGCGTCCGCACCTGGGCCTCCGTCTGCCAGGCGGTCGCCCTGCTGCTCGGGCCCTACGCCGAAGTGGTGCTGCACGACGCCGCCCGCGACCGGGTGCTCGCCATCTGGAACCCGATGGGCGGACGCGGCCCCGGCGACCCGTCCCTGCTCGGCGAACTCGACGGGCTCGACCAGGCCGCCCCCGACGTCTACGGCCCCTACCCGAAGCTGCTGCCCGACGGCCGCCGGCTCTCCTCGGTCAGCGCGGTGCTCCGCGACGAGGACGGCCGACCCGCCGCCGTGCTGTGCGTCAACCTCGACCGGGGCCCGCTCGAACACGCCGCCGCCCTGCTCACCGCCTTCGCCGCCCCCACCGCGCCGCGCCCCGAACCGCTCTTCGAGCAGGACTGGACCGAGCGGATGAACGAGGTCGTCGGCGGCTACGTCCGCGCCCACGGCCGACCGCCGGAACGGCTCGGCCGCGAGGACCGGCTCGCCGTGCTCCGCGAACTCGACCGGGCCGGAGTGCTCGCCGTCCGCCGCGCGATCCCCGCCGTGGCCACCGCGCTCAAGGTGTCGCGGTCCACCGTCTACACCCTGCTCGCCGAACTCCGCGACACCCCCGCGGACCCGCGCGACACCGGCCCCCTGGAACGCAGCACCGAGGAATGAGACCAGACATGACCCGACTCCCCGACTTCCGGCTGGAAACCCACTTCTCCCGCTGGGAGTTCACCGCTCGCCACCACCTCACCGCCTCCGACGCCCAGACCATGCCGATGTCCGAACTCCTCGCCCTGGCGGGCCCCGAGGACCGGCACGCCTGGGACACCCTCGCCCTCGGCTACACCGAGACCTACGGCGACCCGGCCCTGCGCGAGGCGATCGCCGGCATGTACGAGCGGGCCGGCGCCGAGGACGTGATCTGCTTCGGCGGCGCCCAGGAGGCGCTCAACCTCGCCATGCAGGTCCTGCTCGGACCGGCGGACCACGCCGTCGTCCTCACCCCCAACTACCAGTCCGCCGAGACCATCCCGCTCTCCCTCTGCGAGGTCACCGGCGTCGCCCTCGACCCCGACCGGGACTGGGCGCTCGACCTCGACGAACTCACCGCCGCGCTGCGCCCCAACACCCGCGTGGTCTCCGTCAACTTCCCCAACAACCCCACCGGCAAGGTGATCGACGCCGCCGACTTCGTCCGGCTCACCGAACTCTGCGACGAGCGCGGCATCCACCTGTTCAGCGACGAGGTCTACCGCGGCCTGGAGCGCGACCCGGCCCGCGCTCTCCCGCAGGCCGTTGACCTCTCCGAGCGCGCCCTCTCGCTCAACGTCACCTCCAAGTCGCTCGGCCTGCCCGGCCTGCGGATCGGCTGGATCGCCTGCCGCGACCGCGAGTTGCGCACCCGCCTGGAGCGCGCCAAGCACTACACCACGATCTGCAACTCCGCCCCCAGCGAGATCCTCGCCCGGATCGCGATCAACGCCCGCGAGCCGATCCTGGCCCGCAACCGGGCGATCATCGCGGCCAACCTGCCGCTGTTCGAGGACTTCTTCGCCGAGTTCGACGACCTCTTCGACTGGCGCGCCCCGGACGGCGGCTGCGTCGCCTACCCGCGCTACCTCGGCCCGGACGGCGTCGAGGCCCTCTGCGCCGACCTGATCGAGGAGGCCGGCGTCCTCCTGATGCCCGCCTCCGTCTTCCACTCCGACCTGACCCCGACCCCCACCGACCGCTTCCGCATCGGCCTCGGCCGCCACGACCCGGCCCCCGCCCTCGACACCTTCGCCTCCTGGCTGTACACCCGCCGGGGAGACACCGGGCGATAGGGGCCCGGGCACGGGAGGGCCGGCCGCCTGAGGTGGGAGGTGGCGGCCGGCCTGCAGTGTGGGGGGTGGGTGGCCCCGGTGCGTCAATCTGGCGTGGGTGCCGGTGCTGTCGCGTCCGTCGGTGGACGGTGCGTCAGCGGATGGTGCGTCAGAACGGGCCGGTGCAGGTGGTCACGCGCTGGGCGGCGTCCAGGGCGGGGCCGGCGGTCGCGCAGACCATCTTGAGGTCGCCGGTGACCACGCGGGGCGTCACGGCCTTGGCGGACCCGTTGGCGATGGTGGTCGCGGAGGCGGCCGTGATCCACGGGCTGCCCCAGGCACGCTGGGTGCGGACCTCGACCTGGACCACCGTCAACTGCGCGGGGTCGGCCGATACCTGGGCCACGCCCACGACGCCCCCGCCGTCCCTCTCCTGCCACACACACGGGTGGTTCAGCACGGCCGTACACGCGGTACCGCCGACTTCCTGGCCGGTCGTCGCGGCCGAGGCCGGGAGAACCGTAGCCGCCGTGATGCCTGCCGCCGCCAGCATCAGAGCTGCGATCCGAGCGCGCATGATGTCAACCTCCTTGGAATGAAAGGGAATCTCACTCTGTGGGATGAGTCTTGCACAGATCGCACAGATGCCCTATGTGTGCTGCATCACACCCAAGGTGACCGTTCAACTACATGCTGCAATCCTGCCAGTGACCTCACGGTTACCGTCAGGTGGCAGTTCGGCGACGACCGAGTGCCGCGTCCGCCGACCGGTTTCCGGCCGCGCGACCGGCGTCGGTGGCCAACTCGCCGTCACCGAGGCGGCGTTCACTCGTACGAGTGGCGCACCGGCGCCAGACCGTTCGGACGGCTACCATCGAGCCGACCAACGGAGGTGACCTGGATGACCACGGTCATCGTGCAGTTGCCCGACCCCCGCCCGCCGGTCCCGTCCGACCGCCGGTTCGCCCGGCTGTCACGGCCGCCCCGGACCGCCCCGCCGCCCCGTCCGGCGCTCCTGCACCTCGGCCCCGGCGACACCGTCGAGTTCGGGCGCGGCGAGCCCGGCCGGCCGCTCGCCGTGCCGATCGCCGACCCGGGCGTGTCGCGTCGGGCCGGCGAGATCGCCGCCGCCGAGGACTACTGGCGGCTCTCCAACTTCAGTACCACCGCGACCTACGTCGTGGAGAACCTCGAAGGTGCCGGCGAGCACGTCAAGGTGGCGCCCGGGCGGCTCGGCGCGCCGGTCCCGTTCGAGTTCTCCCGGGTGCTGCTGCCGGCCCTCGGCGAACCGGTCGCGTTCAAGGTCTTCGCGCCCCAACACGCCTATCTGACAGGCGAGTCGGACGGGATCGGCGGTGAAACGTCGCGGCCGCAGCCGGGCGGCGAGCGGACGGTCAGCCCGTTCGCCCTCGACCCGACCGCCAAGTACTTCCTGGTGCTGCTCGCGCTATGCGAGCCCCGGCTGCGCTCGCCGTCCGCCGCCGCCGTGCCCGGCGCCACCGAGGTGGTGTCCCGGCTGCGCGCGCTGCCGTCCTGCCGGGACCTCACCCGCTCGGCGGTCAACTACCACATCGACTACCTGGTGGGCAGCAAACTCCGGCTGCGCGAGGGGCCGGAGGCGGACGCGGCCCCGGGGGAGGGCGGCGTCGCGGGCGGCAAGCGGGAGGAACTCGTCGCGCTGGCGCTGCGGTTCGACCTCGTGCGGGAGGAGCACCTGGCGCTGCTCCCGCCCCGGCGCGGCTGACCGGCGGTGGCGGCGCGCGCGGCGGGGCCGACCCGGGGCGAACCGGCGGGCACCGAACAGGTGTTCGAGGTGCCGCCCGGCTACCTGGTGGCCGGCTACCGGATCGGCGCGCCGATCGGCGCCGGCGGCTGGGGCAGTGTCTACGCCGCCCGTCGGGTCGCACCGGAGTCGGTGGAGGGGAGTCCGGAGGGTGGGGGCGGTCCCGAACTCGCCGAGGCCGCGGTCAAGTTCCTCCATCCCGCCCGGCTCAGCCCGGGTCAGCGCCGCACCATGCTGCAGATCGCCCACCGCGAGATGCGGTTCAGCCGCCGCGCCGACCATCCCCACCTGATCCGCACCCTCACCGTCGTCACCCTCGCCGACCCCGCCCACCCCGGATTGGACGGCGCGGTCGCCCTGGTGATGGAACGCGCCGCCCGCAGCCTCCAGGACGTCCTCGCCGCCGCCCGGCCCCCGACCCCCGTCCCGGACGCCGGACGGATCCTCGCCGAGGTCGGCGCCGGGCTGCTCCACATGCACACCGCCGGCTGGGTGCACGGCGACCTCAAGCCTGGCAACGTCCTGCTGATGCCCGACGGCACCGCGAAGCTCGCGGACTTCGGCCTGACCGCCGAACTGGAGGGGACGCACGCGTACGCCCCGCCGCTCGGCTCGCCGGACCACGTCCCGCCCGAGTGGTGGTCGCAGCGGACCGGCGCGCGCGGCGTCGCGCTCCGCCCGAGCGCCGACCTGTGGGCCTTCGGCGTCCTCGCGCACCAGTTGCTCACCGGCGGACTGCACCCCTTCCTCGGCGCCACCGCCCGCGCCCGCTCGCTCGCCGCGCTCGCCTACGCGCGCGGCAGCGCTCCGCTCCGGCTGGACGCCGCGCTGCCGGACCGGTGGCGGCCGCTGGTCACCGCCTGCCTGGCGGCGGAGCGGCGGCGGCGTGCGGAGCTGGATCTCGCGGCGCTGCTGGCGGCGGCGGTCGGTGACGGTGGTGGTGTCGACGATGGTGGTGGTGTCGACGATGGTGGTGTCGCGGATGGTGGTGATGTCGACGGTGGTGGTGACGGCGGGCTCGGCCCGGGCTCCTCGCGGACGCGGGGGAACGCGGTCCGCCGCCGGCGGTCCGCCGTCGTCGCGCTGCTCGCCACCGGCGCGGCGGTGTTCGCCCTGAGCGGCGCTCCCGAACCCGCCGCCCCGGACGCGGGCGGGGCGCACCCGGCCGCGTCCGGCGGACGGCCCGCCGGTGCGGCGCCGCCACGCGGCGCGAACCCGTCCGGCGCGAGCCTGCCCGGTGCCATCCCGTCCGGTGCCGACGTGCCCGCCGCGCTGCGCGGTCCGATCGAGGACGCCGCCCGCCGCTGTCCCGAGCCCGAGATCACCCCGGTGCTGCTGGCGGCGATGCTCAAGGCGGAGTCCGGCTTCGACCCGGCCGCCGCCCGTCCCGAGACCGGGGAGTACGGGGTGGCGATGTGGACGCCCGCCGTCTTCAACGCCTGGGCACAGGACGGCGACCACGACGGCGTCAAGAACTACCTGGACCCGGCGGACGCCATCGCCTCGATGGGCAACTACGTCTGCTGGCTCGCCCAGCGGTTCAAACAACGCGGCCTCACCACCGGCCTGCCCGCCCTGGTGACGGCCGGCTACCGGACCAGCGACAAGACCGTCGCGGACGCCCGCGGTGTCCCCGATCGGGTGAAACCGCACGTCGCACGGGTGCTCGGTTACCTCGCCGAGTACGGCGGCTGAGCCATGAGGTCGGCCACATCCGCCGGCTTCCCGGCGCCGTCGCCGCGGAACCGGACGCTCCGGATGCGATGCTCGGCGACATGTTCCCCAAGCTCCGATCAGCCGCCACGCAGTGGACCACGGTCGTTCCGCTGCTGGCCCTCCTCGTCCTCGCCCTGACCTGGCACCGCGACCTGCCCGGCTGGGTGGTGGGGGTGGTGTCCTGCTTCCTGGCGGGCGCCGTGCTCGCCGCCGTGCACCACGCCGAGGTGGTCGCCCACCGGGTGGGGGAGCCCTTCGGGTCCCTGGTGCTCGCGGTCGCGGTGACCGTCATCGAGGTGGCGCTGATCGTGACCCTGATGGCGGACGGCGGCGACAAGTCGGCGACCCTCGCCCGGGACACCGTGTTCGCCGCGGTGATGATCACCTGCAACGGCATCCTCGGCCTGTCCATCCTGGCGGCGGCGTTCCGGCACCGGGTGGCGGTCTTCAACGCGGAGGGGACCGGTGCGGCGCTGGCCACCATCGGCACCCTCGCCACGCTGAGCCTCGTCCTGCCGACCTTCACCACCAGCTCGCCCGGCCCGCAGTTCGCGCCCGCCCAGCTGGCCTTCGCGGCCGCGGCCTCGATCGTGCTGTACGGACTGTTCGTCGCCACCCTGACGGTCCGGCACCGGGACTACTTCCTGCCGGTCAGCTCCGAGGGCAAGGTGCTCGACGACGAGGACCACGCCGACCCGCCGACCGTCCGGCAGATGGTGACCAGCCTGGTGCTGCTCGGAGTGGCGCTGATCTCGGTGGTCGGCCTGGCGAAGGGCGTCTCGCCGACCATCGAGTCGGCGGTCTACTCGGCCGGGCTGCCCTCCTCGGTGGTCGGCGTGGTGATCGCCCTGCTGGTGCTGCTGCCGGAGACCATCGCCGCCCTGCGCGCGGCCCGCCGCAACCGGGTGCAGACCAGCCTCAACCTGGCGCTCGGTTCGGCGCTCGCGAGCATCGGCCTCACCATCCCGGCGGTCGCGATCGCCTCGCACTGGCTCGCCGGGCCGCTGGTGCTCGGCCTCGACCCCTCGCACCTGGTGCTGCTCGCGCTGACCCTGGTGGTCGGCACCCTGACGGTCATCCCGCGCCGGGCGACGCCGCTGCAGGGCGCGGTGCACCTGGCGATCCTGGCGGCGTACGTGGTGCTCGCGATCAACCCCTGAGCGGCCCCCGGAGGCGGGGACGCCGAGGGGGTGCGGGGGTGAGGGGGGAACGCCGGACGGGCCGGCGACCGGAAGCGGTCGCCGGCCCGTCGCGCGTCCGGGCCCGGGGTGCGGGCCCGGACACGCCGGGTCGGCCCTCGGCTCAGGAGGAGCGGCGGGTGCGGCGGGTGTAGACCACCGCGCCGGCGCCGCCGAGCAGCAGCACCGTACCGGCACCGGCCATCAGCAGGGTGCCGTCGCTACCGGTGGAGGCGAGGTCCTGGCCGGTCTGGGTGGCGCCGGGGATCGGGGTGGGGACGCTGATCTTGGCCGGCAGGATCAGCGGGTTCTCCGGGTTGACGACGGTGCCGGGCGGCGGGGTCTGCACCGGGACGGTCGCCGTCGGCTTGCTGACCGGGCCGGTCGCGGTCGGCTCGGGCTCCTCGGTGCCGGGCGCGACGGTGGCCGACGGGCTCGCCGAGCCGGTGGCGGAGGGGGTGACCGAGGGGCTCGCGGACGGGCTCTTCGACGGGGACACCGACGGCGAGCCCGACGGGGTCACGCTCGGTGACGCGCTGGGCGAGGTGCTCGGCGAGGTGCTGGGCGAGCCGGTGGCGGTCGGGGTGGCGCTCGGCGTCGCGCTGGACGTCGCGGAGGGCGTCGCGCTCGGCGTGCCGGTGGGGCTGCCGGTCGGGCTCGGGGTCGCGGTCTGGGACGGCGTCTGGGACGGCGTCTGCGAGGGAGTGGCCGACGGGGTGACGGTCGGGGTGCCGCTCGGGGTCGTCGACGGAGTGACGGTCGGGGTCGCCGAGGGGGTGCCGGTGGGCGTGGTGGTGGGCGTGGCCGGAACGGACTTGGTCGGCGTGGGCTTGCCGCCGCACTCGACCTTGAACACCTTGTGCTTCGGGTTGTTGAGCTTGGGCTCGGCCGGCAGCTTGCCGTTGTCGAGCTCCACCGAGGCCCAGTACAGCTTGTAGTGGCCGTCCGGCAGGTTGATGTCCGTGGTCCGGACGTGGCCCTTGCCGTCCACCGGGAGGTCCCCGTAGGCGACCGCGTTCTCGCCCTTGTCGTGCACCTCGGAGATCAGCCAGACGATGTCCTGGCCCGGGTCGAAGCCGAAGGAGTCCAGGTAGAAGGTGCAGACCTTGGGCTCGTTGCGCCGGAGCTCCTCGCCCGTCGCCGAGTCGTGGATCTTGACGGTGCCGTTGTTCCCCTTCGGCGGCTGGCCGCCGCCGGCGGTGGCCTCGGCGGTCGGGGCGGCCAGCAGCAGGGCGGCGACGGCGGGGACGGCGACGAGGGATCGTGCCGCGGTGGAGCGGATGCGCATGCGTTGTCCAACGGGAATCGGCGGTCCGGGTGGAACCGCGCGGCAGGTGGGAGAGCCCCCGGTCGGCCGGAGCGGTCGAACGAGAGGGCTCAAACTCCCCCACCGTTTCCGGCCATGCAAGGGGGGTTTGGCCGATTTGCGAGGGTGCACGGCTGATTGTCCGACTAATCCACCGCAACGATCCGGTCACCCGGATGTGAGGGACCCGTGCACCGAACCGTCCGCACACGGCGGCCGGGTCGCCGGGCGTCCGCGTGTCGGGGCGCGGCGCGGTGGCCCCGGTCCCTATCGTCTGAGTCCGCCGAATCCGCTGAGTCCGCCGCCGAACCGACACCGTGGGAGCGCCGCATGCCCGGCCCAGCACAGCAGCCGTCCACCCGCCCCGCCCGCCCGGACGCCACCGCGGCGGGGACGACCGGGCCGACGGAGCCCGGGCAGCCCGCGGAGCCGGGCGAGCTGACGGCCCCGGCGGAGGTCCCGGCGGGCGACGTGGACAGCGCCGACGTCATCGTGGTCGGCGCGGGCCCGGCCGGTTCCACCGCGGCCTGCCACCTGGCCCGCGCCGGGCTGGACGTCCTGCTGCTGGAGAAGTCGGCGTTCCCGCGCGAGAAGGTCTGCGGCGACGGCCTGACCCCGCGCGCCGTCCGGGAGTTGATCGACCTGGGCATCGACGTCTCCGAATCGGCCGGCTGGCTGCACAACCGCGGCCTGCGCCTGGTCGCGGGCGGCCGGCGGGTGGAACTGGACTGGCCGGAACTGTCCGCCTTCCCCGGCTTCGGCCTGGTCCGCCGCCGGGCCGACTTCGACGAGCTGCTCGCCCGCCGGGCCGCCTCGCTCGGCGCCCGGCTGGTCGAACGGGCCAACGTGGCGGGCCCGTTGCTCGACGAGCGGACCGGCCGGATCACCGGCGTCACCGCCCGGCTCGGCGAGGAGCGGCGCCCCGTCAGCTACCACGCGCCGCTGGTGGTCGCCGCCGACGGCAACTCCACCCGGCTCTCCCTCGCGATGAAGCGCTACCGCCGCACCGACCGGGCGATGGGCGTCGCCTACCGCACCTACATCACCACCCCGCGCCACGAGGACCGCTACCTGGAGGCCTGGCTCGACCTGCGCGACCCCGCCGACCCGGCGCGCCGCCTGCTGCCCGGCTACGGCTGGGTCTTCGGGATGGGCGACGGCACCGCCAACGTCGGCCTCGGCGTGCTGGACACCGCCGCCGTCGGCCGCGAGATCGACTGGCGGGAACTGCTCCGCCGCTGGTGCGCCGACCTCCCGCCCGACTACGGCTACACCCCGGCGGCCGTCACCGAACCCGTCCGCGGCTCCGCCCTCCCGATGGGCCTCAACCGCCAACCGCACTACGCCGACGGCCTGTTGCTGATCGGCGACGCGGGTGGCACGGTCAGCCCGGCCACCGGTGAGGGCATCGCCTACGCGATGGAGTCCGGCCGGTACGCCGCCGAGGCGGTGGTCCAGGCGCTGGCCCGGCGGACCGACCGCGGCCGCGAACTCGCCCTGCGCGCCTACCCGCAGGCACTGCGCGCCGCCTATGACGGCTACTTCGCGCTCGGCCGGCTGGCGGCGGCGGCGATGGCCCGCCCCCGGCTGGTCGGCGCGGCCGGGGCGGCCGGAATCGGCAGCCCGGCCCTGCTGCGGGCGACCTTCCGGCTGATGGTCAACCTGACCGAGCCCAACTCCCGGGACGCGCTGGACCGTTTGCTGCACCTGCTCGGCCGGCTGGCGCCGAGCAGCCGGGGCTGAGTGCGGCGGTCCGCCGACAAGGAACGGCAGGCTGAGTGGCCGGGGTTCAGCGGTGCCGGCCGCGATCCCCGGCCGTCTGTTCCTGGCTGAACCACTCGCGCCCGTCCGCGGAGAGGAACACCCAGAGGACGAACGAGGCGAGCGCGATGCCGGGGAGCGGGAAGGCGACGCCGGTGAGCACCAGCCCGGCGCAGGGGAGGGCGAAGAGCGCCTCGATGCTGATCACGGTCGTCCAGGTCCAGCCGGCCCCGCGCGGGGCGAGCCCGGCGCAGGTGCCGAGCAGCAGGCCCACCAGCACGGACGCCATCGAGAGGAAGCGCACGACCGCCCCCGCGTCACCCTGCTGGCGGTTGAACGCCGCGAGCATCATCAGCCCCGACAGCCCGCTGAACACGGCGTGGAGCCAGACGCACCCGACCGCCCACCTGACCGAGGCCGGCATCCGCGGTGCCGCCGACTGGTCCGTCATCGCTGACCACCCCCGGGTCGCCGAGCGGCCGTGACCGGTGGCCGGGCCGTACCGGCGAGGATCGGTGCGGCCCGGCGGACTGTCAAGGGAACGCCTGCGCTGCGGAGCGGCTCGGTCACGGTCCGCCCCTGGTTGTGGTGTCCGGGCGGACCGGAGGTTGGGGGCGTGACCTTCCATTCTGCGCGCCCCCGGCGGCCGGTGGGCGCGGGTTGGCCGAATCCGGGGGATTCGACACTCCGACGGGGTCGAACTGTTGACGCGGGGTCAGTTGATCCGCTTGCCTAGGTCGCGGCCCGGACACGGAGGGTGACGGATCATGCTCCGTTGCCGGGCCGCGGCTTCACGCCGCGTCGCACCCCTTCCCGACTTCACACGACTTCACGACGGAGACATCGTGCGCCCTCGCCTTCGCGTCCGCCTTCGCCTGCTCGTCGCACCGCTCGCCGCGGTCGTCGCCCTGCTCGCCCCGAGCGCCCCGGCGCTCGCCGCCGACACGGCTGCCGCGGGGACGACCGCGGGCACTGCCGCTGCGGGGACGACCGCCACCCCGGCGAACGAGTGCTCCACGGAGGACTACCACAACGACCCGCGCCTCGGCCCCGCCGACCTGCCGCGGACCGGCCCGGTCGGCCGCGAGCTGATCGGCTACCAGCGCACCGGCGGCCTCCCCGAGGACAAGTTCCTCGCGACCTACTACAGCCCCACCGCCAACAACGGCAACCCGGGCTGGATCTACCCGCCTGCCAACGGCTACGTCACCCTGCCCGACGGCACCCCGGTCGAGTTCGAGATCACCCTCTACCCGAACCAGAAGATCGACCGCTACGGCAGCGAGTACGGCTCCTTCCTCGCCCCCGAGGGCCTGCCGTACGCCAACCGCTCCATCCCGCCGCAGAGCCTCGACAGCAACCCGGCCGCCGCCTGCAACTACCACGACTACCAGGTGGTCAAGCCGTTCAAGGTGCACGCCGGCCCGATCGCCCCCTGGTTCGGCCAGCCCGGCTACGGCCTGCAGTACCAGCTCGACGCCGCGCTGGTCCCGAACGGCCCGGCCCGGCTGAACGTGCTCTGGCTCGTCGACAACGGCTACCTGGCCCGGATCTGACCCCTGCCGGGCCCGGCGCTCTCGATGCGACGGCGGCGTCCCCGGTCACCGGTCGTCCCGGTCACCAGACGTCGCCGTCGCGCCAGTCGCAGGCCAGCCGCCCGTCCTGGTCCAGCGGGACCGCCCCGGGCAGCACGAAGACCTCGCCCTCCTCCTCCGGCGTCGGCACCGGACCGCGCGGGCCGAGCGCGACCAGCGGTCCGCGCCACCGCTGCCAGCCGCGCGCCGCGTAGAACTCCGCCGCCTGGTCCGCCGCGCACAGCGCCCCCAGCTCGTACCCGCCCCGGATCACCCGCTCCAGCGCCGCCATCAGGGCCGCGCCGTGGCCGCGCCCGCGCCGGTCCGCCCGTACGACGACGTTCTCGACGTAACCGGTACGCAGCGCCCGCCCGGCGTGCAGCAGCCGCCGCTGGACCACCGAGGCGTGGCCGATCAGTACGCCGTCCTCCCGGAGCAGCGCGTGCACGCCGCCGAGGCCGTGCTCCCAGTCCTCCTCGGTCAGGTCGACGAACTCCTCGACCAGCAGGGCCCGGGCCGCCTCCCGGGTCACGTCGTCCAACTCCGCGGTGTGGGCGGTGAACAGCTCGATCATGCCCCGATCGTGGCACGCCCGGACGGCCGTGCCGAGCGGGTTTCCCCGGGCCGGTAAATCCTTTGACCGGTCCCGGCCGCCGGGGATAGGAAGATCGAATGAGCACCGTGCAGTCCACCGCCCCCACCCTTGCGCCCGCGCCCGCCCCCACCCCGGAGCCCGCCGACCCGCGCACCTTCGTGCCGGCCACGATCGACCTGGGCGACCTCGTGCTGCGGCCCTGGGAGCGTGGGCTGGAGGTCCGCGGCGGCGCCGTGCCGGGCCTGATCGCGGTCGCCGCCGACCCGGACATCGCCCTCTGGAACCCGCTGCGCGCCGCCGACCCGGCCCAGGCCGAGGCGTGCATCGACCGCTGGGCCGCCGGCTGGCAGGCCGGCACCTCCGCCGATTTCGCCATCCTCGGCGCGGCCGAGGCCGAACTGCTCGGCACCGTCGCACTGCTCTGGGTCGACCGGGCCGACGGACTCGCCATGGTCGGCTACCGGTTGCTGCCCGCCGCCCGCGGCCGCGGTGTCGTCACCCGGGCCGTCCACGCGATCACCCGCTGGGGCTTCGCCACCGCCGGCGTCCGCCGGCTCGAACTCGCCCACGCCGTCGGGAACGAGGCCTCCTGCCGGGTCGCCGACCGCTGCGGCTTCCCCGCCGAGGGCACCCTGCGCGAGTCCTACCGCTTCGGCGACGGCCGGTACCACGACGAACACCTGCACGCCCGTCTCGCCGGCGACCCGGAGCCGGGGCCGACACGGACCGGGTGACCGGGTGACCGGGCGCGGGGCGCCTCTGCCCGCCGTCCCGCGCGCCGGGCGGGGGCGGGGGTGCGGGCCTAACCTGGAAGGGCGCGCCGGTGCGTGGGACGGAACGGGAACGGTGGGCCATGACGGTCATCTCGGCGGCACTCTTCGGAACCGATTGGCGCCATGCGTCACCCGGTTCCGCCGACCTGCTGCGCGAGTGCGCCGCCCGCGGCTGGACGGTCGTGCTGGCCGCCCCGGGTCCGGCCGGGACCCCCGCGCTGACGGTGACCGCCCCCGGCCCCGATCCGCTCCGGGCCGCGCTCGACCTGGTCGGCGGAGCACCGTCGCACGCGGTGTTCGTCGCCGGGAGCGTGCCCGAGGTCCGGGCGGCGCGGCGGGCCGGGATGGCCTGCGTCGCCGTCCTGGGCGCCGGAGCCGCACCCTCCGACCTGCGTGCGGCGGGCGCGGCCGAGGTGCACCGCGACGCCGCCGCCCTGTTGCGTGTGCTGGACGACAGCCTGCTCGCCCGCCCCCGGGCGTTCGGCGACCACCGTCCGCCGGCCCTCGCGGCCCCCGCCGGCCGGAGCGATTAGCGCACACCCCACCGGGCAGCCGCCCGGACCAGAGGATGTCGTCACCGGAGTGCCGGAGGTGACCGAGATGGACGGACCCGCGTTGAGCGGACGGGAGCGGCGGCTCCTGGCCGAGATCGAGTGCGATCTGCGCCGGGACACCCGCCTCGACCGGCGGTTGAGCACGATGGGCGCCAGCCGGTCCAGCCGGGTCGGGGACGCGCTGCGCGGCCTCGGCCGACGGGTGCCGACGGCGGTGCTGATGACCGCGCTGGCGATGTCCGCGCTCTGCCTCAGCGTCGCGGTGCGCAGGCCCACCGCGACCGTCCTGGTCGCCGTGACGGCGGTCTGGGTCGGCAGCGTCGGCCTGGCGGCCGGGCTCTCGGCCCTGCTGCACCGCCGCCGCCGGGCCCGGGTGGACGCGGACGGTGCGCCGGACGGTGGGCGGGGCGGTCACCGCGAGCGCCGCCGACACCGCGAGCGTCACGAGCCGCGGGAGCTGCGGGAACAGCGGCAACAGCGGGAACGTCACGAGCCTCGGGACCACCGCGAACACCGCGAGCACCGTCAACCCCGCGACGACCGTGAGGACCGCGGACCGGGCGAGCGCCGGGAGCGCCGCCCGTGGGACCACCCGGAGGCGTGATGACCACCGACCTGTGGGAGTACCGTCCGAGCTCCCACCACACCGCCGACCAGGCGCTGGCCGGCTACGAGGTCGAGGCGACCGACGGGCCGCTCGGCCGCGTCGAGCAGGACGCCGGTGACCACCTGCTGGTCGACACCCGGCCCTGGGTGCCCGGTGCCCCGGTCCTGGTCCCGGTCGGCCTGGTCGCCCGGATCGACCACCTGGAGCGGGTGGTCCACCTCGACTGCCCCCGGGCCCGGGTCGGATCCGCCCCGCCGCCCTCCGTCGTCGACCACGGTCCCTCGGACGCCGCCCGGACGCCGGCTGCCCGGACACCGGCTGCACGGCCACCGGCCGGCCCCGGCCAGGCCGCGCGCGACCGGACGGGGTGAACCGGATGGCGCTGACCGCGCTCACCGGCCGGACGGTCGCCTTCCTGGTCGCGCCCGAGGGCGTCGAACAGGCCGAACTGACCTCCCCCTGGCAGGCCGTCGCCGAGGCGGGCGGCACACCCCGGCTGGTCTCCACCCGGCCGGGCCACGTCCAGGCGTTCCGGCACCTGGACCGGGCGGACACCTTCCCCGTCGACGACGTGGTGGGCGAGGCGGACCCGGCCGCCTACGACGCGCTGGTGCTGCCGGGCGGCGTCGCCAACCCCGACCGCCTGCGGCTGGACCGGGCCGCCGTCGCGTTCGTCCACGAGTTGTCCGCCGCCGGCCGCCCGGTCGCGGTGATCTGCCACGGCGCGTGGACGCTGATCGAGGCGGACGCGGTGCGCGGACGCACGCTCACCTCCTGGCCGAGCCTCCGCACCGACCTGGTCAACGCGGGCGCCTACTGGGTCGACGAGCCGGTGCACGTCTGCCGGGACGGCCCCGGGGTGCTGGTCTCCAGCCGCAAGCCGGCCGACCTCCCGCTGTTCGAGGAGTCCCTGGTGACGGAGTTCGCGCACGCGGGCCCGGCCAGGGCGGCCAAGGGCCGGCACCCGCCGTGGCCGCTCGCCCACGAGCCCGAACCCTCCCGCCACACCTCCACCGGGCACACCGGGCACACTCCCTGAGGCCGCCGCGCCTTCGGAGCGGCGCGCGGTCCCGGGTGCGTGCTCCTGCCCCCGTCGCCGGTCGGTCGCCGCTCAATCGCCGCGCAGCCGGACGAAGGTCGCCGCCGGGGGACGCCCGGTCACCGTCACCTCGGCCCGTAGGACGGCGGTCACCGGCCGGACCGCGCCGTACTGCGGATCGCGCACCGGTGAGCCCAGCCGGCCGGCCGCCGCCTCCGCCACCTGCCGGGACTGCGGCGGCGACAGCGGCGGCGTGGAGAGCAGCACCTGCCCGTCGTCCAGTTCCAGGACCAGCGCCCGGGGCCGGGACGGCGGCCCGGTCACGGCGCGCACCGTCGCGTCCACGGTGTCGCCGAGCCGGTACTTCACCCACACCCGGCCGGCGCCCCGCGCCCGGTAGGCCGAGCCCGCCGCCTTGCAGACCAGCCCCTCCACCCCGGTATCGGCGAGCCGTTCCATCCAGGTCAGCGCCTCCGTCCGGTCGGTGGTCGCCAGCACCGGCTGGATCGGCGGCGGGACGTCGGCGAGCGCGGCCAGCAGCAGCCGCCGCCGGTCGGCCAGCGGCAGCGGCCGGACGTCCCGCCCCGGCAGCGCCAGGACATCGAAGGCGATCAGCCCGAGCACCACGTCCTCGGCGGCCCGCGACTGCCGGGTCCGCAGCAGTTCCTCGAAGGCGAACCGCCCGCCGCGCCAGGCGACCAGCTCCCCGTCCAGCACCAGCCCGGCCGGCAGCCGGGAGACGGCGGCGGCGATCGACGGGAAGTCGGCCGCGAGGTCCCGCCCGGACCGGGACTGGAGGAACGGCGGACGCTCCCCGCGCGCGAAGGCGACGCAGCGGAAGCCGTCCAGCTTCAGCTCGTACTGCACCCCGGCGCCGCCCAGTCCGTCGGGTGGCGGGACGGCCGGCACGGCGGCCGGCCGCATCACCTCCAGCGGGGGTTCCAGGACGACCGGCTGGTCGTCGTGCGCGGAGCCGGGCGGGCCTCGGTGGACGGCTGGCCCCTGGCGGACTGGCGGCCCTTGGCGGACGGCCGGTCCTCGGCCGACGGCGGGCAGGGGGCGGGCGCGTCCCGGGTCGAGGAGCGGCGCGAACAGGTCACCGTGCGCGGCGACCCGGTCCGCCACCTCGGCGATCGTGAACACCAGCTCCGCCGCCGACCCGGCCCGCGCCAACTCCTCCCAGGACAGCGGGGTCGACACCGTCGGCCGCTCCTGCGCCCGCACCGTGTACGGGGCGGCGGTGGTCTTCTTCGCCGCGTTCTGCGACCAGTCCACCAGCACCCGGCCGGTCCGGCGGGCCTTCGCCATGGTGTGCACGACCAGGTCCGGGTGGGCCGCCTCCAGCTCGGCCGCCAGCTCCTTCGCGTAGCCGGAGGCCCGGGCGCTCGGCGTCGGCTCCAGCGGCACCAGCAGGTGCAGGCCCTTGCCGCCGGAGGTCTTCACCCAGGTCTCCAGCCCGTCCGCCGCCAGCCGTTCGCGCAGCAGCCCGGCCACCGTCCGACAGGTGAGGACGGTCGCGCCGGCCCCCGGGTCGAGGTCCAGCACCAGCCGGTCCGCCAGCCCCGGCTCGGCGGCGTGCCACTGCGGCACGTGCAACTCCAGGCAGCCCAGGTTGGCCGCCCAGAGCAGCGCGGCGCCGTCGTCCAGCACCACCTGGCGCAGGTCGCCGCCGGTGCTCGGCACCTCGACCGTGCGGACCCAGTCGGGCGTCCCGGCGGGCGGGTTCTTGGCGATGAACACCTCGCCCGCCACCCCGTCCGGGCAGCGCAGGAACGATACCGGGCGGTCGCGCAGGTGCGGCAGCAGTACGGCGTGGACGGCGGCGTAGTAGCGCAGGACCTCGCCCTTGAGGGTGCCGGTCTGCGGGAAGTACACCTTGTCCAGGTGCGAGAGCGCGAGCGTGCGCCCGTCCACCACCATCTGCGGCATCGCCGCCTCCGGGGCCGGGGAGTGGGGCTGGGGCTCGGGGCCCGTGTGGTCAGTCTGCCCGGACCGGCGGGACGGCGCGAGCGTACCGCCGCCGCGCCGGCCTCACGGGCCCAGCAGAGCCAGCGCCGCCCGGACCAGCTCGGCGTCCGTGCCCGGCTCGCGCTCGCCCGCCACACCGGACCGGAACAGCGAGGCACCCTCGATCAGCATCACGAACACCCCGGCCCGGGCCCGCCGCACCGCCTCCGGCAGCTCGGGCCGGGTCCGCGCCAGGAAGGCGGTGAGCTGGTCGCGGTAGTCGTCGTAGAACCGCCGCACGGCACCCGCCACCGCCGGGTCCCGCGCCGCGAGCGCCCACACCTCGGCGAACAGCCGCATCAGCCGGGCGTCCTCCTGCTCGGCGAGCAGCGCGGTGACCACCTCCGCTGCATTGCCGCCGGAGGCGTCGTTGGGGGCGAGTGGCGCTGCGACCGCGGCGACCGGGCTGCCCTCGGGCGTGTCGCCGGACGCGCGACCGGTCACGGCACCGGTCATGCCACCGGACGTGTCGCCGGGGGCGAGCAGCGGTGCCAGCCGCTCCGCCGACCGCTGCAGCACCCGCTCCAGCACGGCCGCCACCAGGTCGGCGTGGGTGGGGAAGTAGTACTGGAGGTGTCCCAGCCGCACCCCGGCCGCCGCCGCGACGGCCCGCATCGTCAACTCCGCCCCGCCCGGGGTGACCAGCACCTCCTCCGCCGCGTCCAGCAACGCCGCCCGCCGTTCCGCCCCCTTGCGCCCGCGCGGCCCCGGGCCGCCCGGTGAGTCCGTGCCCGCCTGCCGGGTCTTGCTCGTGACGGCTCGCGTCGTCCGCTCCCTTCCGCCCGGGGTGACCGGTACCTCCTCTGCGGCGCTAGCGGCCTCTGCCCGCTGTTCTGCCTCCTTTTGCCCGGGTGGCCCCTGGTCGGCGGCTGCGGGGCCGACCGGTGAGTCCGCGCCCGCCTGCCGGGCCTCGGCCGAGGTGGGGCGGCCGTCGTCGGCCGGTTCGGTGTGTGCGGGGTTCGGTGCCGGTGCCGTGGTTCGGCCGGTCGGCTTTCGCGCGGCCGACCGCCGGGACTCGCCCGCGTGCCGGCCGGTACTGCCGGTCGGCCTGGTCGCGCCGGCGTCCTCCGAGTGCGGCTGCTGCGCGCTGACTGACGGGCTCCCCGTCGGCCGGTCCCGGGTGGTGCCGGGGTCGGTGGTCGCCGCGGTGGGACCGGTCGGGTGACCGAGGTGCCGGTGGGCGCCGGTGCCGTCCGCGCCGTGGGTCGTCCGGTGCGGCTGGCCGGTGGTGTCGGTATTCGGGGACGGCGTGAGGGCGGGGCGCTCCGGTGGGGTGCTCATGCGGCAGCATCCAAGCGGTGGGCGGGGCGGATGTCGACCGTGACGCCGAGGGCGGCCAGGTCGGGGACGACCCGGTCGGGCCGGGGCGTCTGTTCGGGGAAGGCGACGCCGGTCGGCGGCTGCGCGCCGTCGGTGCCGAGGGCGCGGCGGAGGGCGAGCAGACCGCCCACCGCGGTGAGGTGGGCCTGGCCGGCGCGGTCCTCGACCAGGGCGCTGAGGGTGTGGCCGGTGTGCGAGACGTCCACGCGCAGCAGCGCCGTGCCGCCCTCGCCCGGCGAGTAGAGGAGGGCACGCCGGGCCGACTGCCAGCGGTCGCCGCGGCCCCAGCGGAAGAAGCCGGTGTGCTTCGCGGCGAGCAGCGCCCGGGTGCCGAGCGCGGAGCTGAAGCCGATCCGGGTGGTGGCGGTGGTGGCGCCGAGGGTGAGCGGCAGGGTGAACTGCTCGGGCGTGTCGATGCAGGCGGCCCGGGTGGGGTGGTCGCCGACGGGGACGGTGCGCGCGTCGCTGAGCGGGGTGACCGCACGGCGGCGGCCGTCCCGGATCATCTCGTAGTCCAGGCCGAGCCGGTCCATGAACTCGACGGAGTCGGCGCCGGCCCGGTCGGTGAGGTCCCAGCGGATGGCGGTCTCGACCCGGTCCGCCCCGCCGAGCCGGTCGGCCAGGGCGGCGGCGACCAGGCTGACGGTGCCGCCCATCCAGGCGGAGGAGAGCAGCACCGGCGTGCGGGGGCGCAGCAGCGCGGACACGGTGGCCGCCCGCTGGAGCCGGGCGGTCCAGCGGGTGACGTCCACGTACGGGACCGCGCCGTGGACGGCTGCGCGCAGCATCCGGTCGTCGGGGTCGTTGACCACGCTCACGACGGCTCGGACGGCGGCGGCGAAGGGGGTCGGGTCGGCGAGGTCCCAGCGGCGGACGGTGGCGTGCGGGGCGCCGCCGAGCTCCTCGACCAGGGCGGCTCCCCGGTGTTCGGACCGGCCGGTGAGCAGGACGGGGTGGTCGGGCGCGACCAGGCGGGCCAGTTCGGCGCCGACCGTGCCGTAGCCGCCGACCAGCAGGACCGGGCCGTCCGGGTCATGGGTGAGGGCGTCGAGTACGGCCGGGGCGTCGGGTACGGGCGTGTCGAGTGCGGGCGGGTTCTCCGGGGTGCTCAGGCGCATGCGATAAAAATAGGTCAAGTGACCTAAAGATCTTGTGAGGATGGCCGGCCGCCGGTCACCAGGGCGTGCGCGTCGGCGACCAGGTCCTCGATCCGGTCCCAGTCGAGCGGCGGCAGGTCGAGGCGGACGCCGACCCAGCCCCGGTGGCCGACGTACGGGGGCCGGAAGAAACGGTCCGGCTCCCGGTCGACCAGGAACTCCTGGGCACCGGCCGCCGCCGGGCACCAGAACGCCAGGCGGTCGTCGTGGTGGTGGTCGGCGAGCATCACGAAGACCCGCGCCCGGCGGCCGGTGCCCGCGAACCAGGTCGGTTCGCCGTGGCTGACCCGCTCCGCGACCTCCGGCAGTGCCAGGCAGACGGCCCGCAGCCGCTCGACGACCGCCGCCTCGCCGTCCGGCTCGTCCGGCTCGTCCGGCTTGTCCGGCGCACCGGTCCGCACCGCTCAGCCCGCCGTCGGACGGGGCGCGCCCGGGTAGGTGCCGAAGTACCAGTGGTTGCCCTCCGGGTCGGCGGCGGCGAAGTCGCGCGAGCCGTAGTCGGTGTCGAACGGGGCGGTGGTGATCCGGGCCCCGGCGGCGACGGCCCGCGCGTGCAGGGCGTCCGGGTCGGCGGTGACCACGTACGCGGAGAAGGTCCCGGGGCCGCCCGGCCAGGGCTCGCCGCCCTCGGGCGTCGGTCGGTCGGATCCCAGCATCACCCCGCCACCCTCCGGCCAGGCCAGTTCGGCGTGCGCGACGAACTCGCCCTCGCCGTACGCGACGACCTCCTCGAAGCCGAACGCGTCCGCCAGGAAGCGGATCAGCGCCCGGGCGTCGCGGGCCCGCAGGCTGGGCCAGACCTGGGGAGCGGGTGCTGCGGTGGGGGTGCCGGGGGCGGCGGTGGTCTCGGCGTCCATGGTGGGTGCCTCCTCGGAGTCGTGGCGGTGGCGGCCGGCCGGGGACACGGTCACCGGCCGGCCGTCATGCCCTCCACTCTGCTGCCGGCTCGGCGCCCTCGCCTTGGACGTTTCGGAACTTCACCGCCTGTGGCCCCTCCTCCGCCAGCCAGCGACTGGGCGCGCACCCGGCCAGCGCGCGGAACTCGCGGGCCAGGTGGGCCTGGTCGAAGTAGCCGCAGCGCGCCGCGAGCTCCGCCAGCCGGAGCGGCGGGCCGGGCACGGCCAGCAGCCGGCGGGCCCGGTCGAACCGGATCACCCGGGCGGCGGCCTTCGGGGCGAGGCCGGTCTCCCGGCGGAACCGGTCCTGGAGGTAGCGCTCGCTCCACCCCGTCTCCCGGGCGAGCGCCGCCACCGGCAGTGCTCCGCCGCTGCGCCGCAGCAGCCGCCAGGCCTGGACGACCTCCGGCGGCACCGCGCCGGACGGGCGGGCGAGCCGCAGCAGCGCGCCGTCCAGCGCGGCGAAGCGCTCCGGCCAGTCGCGTGCCTCCTGCACCGCCTCCTGGAGCCGGGCGGCCACCGCGCCGAGCACGGCCTCGGCGGGTACGTCCAGCCCGGCCAGTTCCCCGGCCGGCAGCCCGAACAGGGCCCGCGCCGCCAAGGGGTGGACGGCGAGCTGGATGCCGGACTGCCGGCCGTCGTGGCTGATCAGCGCCGGTGCGGTGTGCAGGCCGCCGAGCAGGGTGCCGTACCGGCCGGGCGGTTGCGCCGGGTCGGGGTGGCCGGCCATGGTGAGCGGCTCGTCCAGGGTGAGGATGAAGGTCAGGTAGGGGGACGGCAGGCCGCGGTGCAGGGCGGGCGGCAGACCGCGCTGGCGGTAGCCCGAGTACCAGGCCACGTAGGGGCGCAGGGCCGTCGCGGGCCGGACCCGGACCGCCTCGTCGACCGGATCGAGGGTGGCCGCCGCCGCCCCCGCCGCCGTCGCCGCCGTTCCCGCCGTGAACTCCTCCGTCACGCCCCCAGTATCGGCCCGCCCGTGCCCCGGTGGGCTCGCGGTCCGTCGGTGCGGTGCTTATGGTGATCGCACCGGACTATCCGGTGCTCGGGGGGAGACCCTGAGGAGGAGTCCCCGTGACTACTGCCCGAGACATCATGCACACCGGCGCCCAGTGCATCCGCGCCGACCAGACCCTCGCCGAAGCCGCCAGGATGATGCGGGACATGAACGTCGGCGCCCTCCCGATCTGCGGCGACGACCAGAAGTTGAAGGGCATCATCACCGACCGCGACATCATCGTGCGATGTATCGCGGAGGGGCGGGACCCGGCCACCACGCGGGCGATCGAGCTCGGCGGCCACCTGCACTGCGTCCGCGCCGAGGACGGCATGGACGCCGTGCTGAAGAAGATGGAGCAGCACCAGATCCGCCGCATCCCCGTCATCGACGGCGACCGGCTGGTCGGCATGATCAGCGAGGCCGACCTCGCGACCGGCCACCGCGACGGCCAGCGCCTGACGGACCAGCAGATCATCGACTTCATGGACAGCGTCTACATGAAGCGGTGACGCCGCCCGCCGGCCCGTTCACCGGCGGACAGCCCCCGCGCCGCACCACGAGCGCGCGGGGGCTGTCGGCTTTGCCCGTCCGGTCATGTGCCGATCGTCATGGTTTCGGGGGGCGTCGACCATGGCTCGCCATGACCTTCGACCAGTCTTCCGGCCAGGTGGGAGCGGTGGCGGGGAATCCGGGTATCGTCCCCGGCGGTGATCGGAAATCGGTTCGGTCGCCAGCGCTTCGGCCGGCAGCGGTTCGGTCGGACGTCGGTTCGGTCGGAGGGGGGAGGACGGATGGCGCAGCGCGAAGTGCGGTGGATCCCGCCGGTGCTCTACACGGTGGTGCTGGCCGGCGGTCTCTACCACGCGGCCGTGACCGCGGGCGGGTCGCACCCCGCGCGGCTGGCGGTCTTCACCGTCGGTCTGGTGGTGCTGCTCGCCCTGGAGGTGCCGGGGCGGTTGGTCCGGCTGCCCGCCGCGGCGCTGCTGGCGGCGCGGGTGGTGCTGTTCACGGCGGTGGCGGCGGTGGACGGTTCGGGGGTGTCGCGGGCGCTGTTCGTCCTGGTGCCGTTCACCGCCTACCTGGCCTTCGGCCGGCGGGCCGCGCTCGGCAGCGCCGTCGGCTGCGTCGGGTTGCTGCTGGCGGGCTTCACCGTGCTGGTGCCGCACTGGTGGGTGGAGTCGGCGTACGTGTCGGACCTGCTGATGTTCGGGCTCGGGCTGGCCCTGGCGCTGTCGATGGCCGGGGTGGCGGTCCGCGAGCAGGAGGCGCGGGCCCGGCTGGAGCGGTCGCACGAGCGGCTGGCCCGGTACGCGGAGCGGGTCGCCGAGCTGTCCACGGCGGAGGAGCGCAACCGGGTGGCGCGGGAGATCCACGACAGTCTCGGGCACCACCTCACCGCCGTCGGCGTGCAGTTGGAGAAGGCGGAGGCGTTCCGCGAGCTGGATCCGGCGGCCTCGGCGCGGGCGCTCGGGGACGCGCGCTGGTCGGCGGGGCGGGCGCTGGCGGAGGTGCGTGAGTCGGTGAGCGCGCTGCGCGAGGTCCGGCCGTTCTCACTGGCCCGCTCGCTCGCCGACCTCGTCCGGCACCTCGGCGACGACGGGCTGAGGGTGGAGCTCAGCGTCACCGGAGAGGAATCGGGCCACGACGGCGGCGCGCTCACCACCCTCTACCGGGCCGCCCAGGAGGCGCTCACCAACGCCCGCCGGCACGGTCGGGCGACGCGGGTGGAGATCCGGCTCGCGCTGGACGGTCCGGCCGCCCGGCTGACCGTCACCGACGACGGAAGGGGTTTCGCCCGGGGCGCCGAACCGGGCCACGGCATACGCGGCATGCGGGAGCGGGTGGCCCTGCTCGGCGGCGAGGTGGACATCCGGACCGGCCGTCCCGGTGGGAGCGACGGTAGTGCTGGTAGCGGCGGGAGCGGTGGTGTGACGGTCACCGTGACCGTGCCGCGCCGGGCCCCGGCCGTGGCCGCCACCCCCGCCGCCGCCCCCGCCGCCGTGACCGCCGCGGTGGTGGCCGGATGAGCGGTGGTGCGGACGTCCGGGTGCTGGTGGTGGACGATCAGGACCTCGTCCGGGAGGGCATCGCCTCGCTGCTCGGCATCCAGCCCGGGATCGAGGTCGTCGGTACGGCGGCGGACGGCGCCGCCGCCGTGGAGGCCGCCGCCGGGCACCGGCCGGACGTCGTGCTGCTGGACGTCCGGATGCCGGGGATGGACGGCATCGCGGCGGCCGAGGTGCTCGCGCGGGAGGTGCCGACCTGCCGGGTCGTCATGCTCACCACCTTCGACGACCAGGCCTACGTGGCCCAGGCGTTGCGGGCCGGCGCGGTCGGCTACCTGCTGAAGAACCTGCCTTCGGTCGAACTCGCGCGCGCCGTCCACCTGGTGCACGCGGGCGTGGCGCAGCTGGACGCCGCGATCATCGGTCGGCTGGCCGGCCTGCCCGACCCGACCACCGGGCCCCCACCGGAGCCCCCGCTCCCACCGACCCCACCGTCCCCGACCCCACCCCCGCCGCCGTTGAGCTCCCGGGAGACCGAGGTGCTCCGGCTGGTGGCCACCGGCTCGACCAACCGGGAGATCGCCGGGCGGCTCCACCTGAGCGAGGGCACCGTCAAGAACCACATCTCCCGCATCCTCACCCGGCTCCACTTGCGGGACCGCACCCAGGCCGCGCTCTTCGCCCGCGACCACGGCCTGTTGTGAGCACCGGCACGCAGCAGGGCGGGCGCGGCGGCGAGGAGCCCTCGCCACCACACCCGCCCACCCATCCCTCGGGGACGGTCCCTCAAGGGCGATCCGTCAGCAGGTGAGCACCGGGGCGGCCCAGTCGGCGTGGTCGCTGTTGGTGCCGTCGCCGCCGTCGGTGACGACCAGGCGCAGCTCGTTGGCCCCGGCCAGCGCGGCCGTGAGGTGCTTGACCCCGGTGGCGGCGGTCACCAGGCCGCTGTCGGCGACCTTGGTGCCGTCGGCGTAGATCTGGAAGGAGACGGTGCCGCGGCCCTGCGCCTCGGCGTCCACGCCCACGTCGGTGCTGAGCGCGGAGCAGGAGCCGCCCAGGTAGTAGACGATCTCGCTGAAGGCGTTGACGCCCAGGCCCTTCTGGTACCGGGTGGTGCCGATGGTGATCGGGGCGCCGTCCCGGGCCTGGTTGTCGCCGTTGCTCATGTCCTTCTCGACCGGGCCCCAGCTGTTGCCGGCGGAGGACCAGTTGAGGTCGGAGAGCTGGTACGTCCCGGCGGCCGGGCCGCTGCCGCAGGCGATCCGGACGTTCGCCCAGTCGGCGTGGTCGTAGCCGGTGCCGTCGCCGCCGTCGGTGACCACCAGGTGCAGTTCCTGCGCGCCGGTGAGGTCGGCGGTGAGCCGCTTCGCGGCGTCCCGGCCGGTGACCGGTCCGCTGTCGGCGGCCTTCACCCCGTCCCTGTACACCTGGAACACCACCGAGCCGTTGCCGTAGGCGTCGTCGTCGATGCCCACGTCGGTGACCAGGTTGCGGCAGGTGCCGCCGAGGTGGAAGCCGATGTCGCTGGGCGCGTGCGCCCCCAGGCCGTTGGCGTACTGGGTGCCGCGGATGGTGAGGGTGTTCCCGTCACCGGCCACGTGGTCGCCGTTGCTGCGGTCGCGCTCCACCGGGCCCCAGAAGTTGGAGACGGAGGTGAACGGCAGGTCGCTGAGCCGGGTCACGCCGGTGGGCGGGGAGACCGGCGAGCTCGGGGTGACCCGGAACATCGCCGTGCCGTGGCCGGGGACCACCGCGCTGATGGCGCCGTTGCCGGTGCTGCTCTTCTTCGACCACAGGTCCTTGACCGTGTAGGAGTCGGCGCCGCCGATCCCGACGGCCTGCGCGGTGGTGCTGATGGTGGCGTCGTAGGAGCCCTCGTTGGTGAGGGTGACCGAGCGGCTGCCGTCCGCCAGCGGCTTGCTCATCACCACCAGCCCGTTCTCCCGGGAGACGACCGAGCCCTGCTTGCCCAGCGGGTCCTGGTCCACCGCGATGACGTCGCGGTTGGTGAGGATCTCCAGGGTCTCCGGCTCGGCGCTGCGCAGGTCGGTGCCGATCATCAGCGGGGCGGCCATCTGCGCCCAGAGGCTGAAGTGGGTGCGGTACTCGGTGCCCGTCATGCCGCCGTTGCCGACCTCCAGCATGTCGGGGTCGTTGAAGGCACCGGCCTTGGCGTAGTTCGCCAGGCCCTGGTTGGCCTGGGCGATGGAGATCATGCTCTGCCAGGTGTCGCTGATGTCGCCGGTGGTGCGCCAGGAGTTGCCGACCGGCTGCGCCCAGTTCCACGGCCCGGTGCTGCCCCACTCGCAGATGCTGTAGAGGATCGGCCGGCCGGTCCGCTTCAGCGCCTCGCCCATGGTCTTGTAGCGGGTGCGCGCGTCGACGCCCTTGTTGTTGCAGTTGTCGTACTTGAGGTAGTCGACGCCCCAGGAGGCCCACAGGTCGGCGTCCTGCTGCTCGTGGCCGAGGCCGCCGGGGAAGCCCAGCACGTCGCAGGTGTGGTCGCCGGCGCTGGAGTAGATGCCGAACTTCAGGCCCTTGCCGTGGACGTAGTCGGCGAGCGCCTTGATGCCGTGCGGGAAGCGGACCGGGTCGGCGACGAGGTTGCCGGAGGCGTCGCGCTGGGGCAGCGCCCAGCAGTCGTCGAGGTTGACGTAGCGGTAGCCGGCGTCCTTGAGGCCCTTGTCGACGAAGAGGTCGGCGATGCCCTTGATCATGGCCTCGTTGAACTGGGCGCCGCAGCCGGTGGAGTTCCAGTTGTTGAAGCCCATCTGCGGCGTCAGGTTGAGGCCGTTGTCGAGGGCGGCGGCCGGTGGGGCGGTGGCGAGTTGGAGCCCGACGGTGAGGGCGCCGCCGCCGGCTAACAGGGCGAGTGCGGTGAGCGCCGCCGCGGCACGGCGGGCCGGTCGGGCGTCGGGGATGCGCATGGGTGGTCCTCCAAGGGCGGGAGCCGAAGGGACGGGGTGGGCGGAGGGGGCGCCGGGGCCCGGCGTCGGGCGTCGGGCGTGTCCGGCGCCCCGAGGGCGGCTCAGCTGAGCAGCGTCCAGGCCTGGCCGGGCGCCGCCGGGTTGGCCGGGCTGAGGGTGACCGGGGAGGTCGGGGCGGTCTGCGAGGCGTCCAGCGCCAGACCGGTGGCGACGTTGGTGATGATCAGCGCGCCGGTGGTGGTGTCCTGCAGGACCCGCCACTTCTGGTGCGGGCTGTTGGGGTCGTAGCGGTTGAGCACCCAGGCGGCCGAGCCGGGCCCGTTGCCGCCGGTGAGGGTGCCGTGGACCTGGGTCGGCGTGTCGCAGTTGTCGGTGATGCGGACGGTGCCGTCGGGGTTGGGGGTGAACTTCCACTGCTCCGAGGTGTGCCAGCTCCACCAGGTGTTGATGTCGGTGGGGGAGCCGTCGGGCGCGCTGCAGGTGTCGCGCACCTCCAGGGCCTGGCCGCCGGTGCCGCCGGCGCTGATGCCGTGGTAGCGGCCGTCGCCGACGACGGCGGCCGGCACCGTCCGGGGCAGCGCCTTGAGGCGGAACATCGCGACGCCGTGCGGGGCGACGTTGGCGCTGACGGTGTTGGTGAAGGTGCCGGTGGCGCCGGTCCAGAGTTCCTTCACCGTGTAGCCGGGGCCGGTCAGGCCGAGCTCGGTGAGGGTGGTGGAGACGGTCCTGGCGTAGTTCGGGTCCTGGTTGACCAGCAGGACGGCGGTGTCGCCGCCGGCCAGCGGGCGCTTGAGGACGAGCGGCGCGGTGGGGCTGTTCGGCGGGTTGCCGACCAGGGTGGCCGGCTTGGCCAGGCGGTCCTGGTCGACGGCGATGACGTCGGTGTTCTTGTAGATCGCGAGCGCGGAGTCGGTGATGCCGGTGGTCCAGCTGACGCCCTTGTCGCTGTGCCGGGAGTCGGCCGCGGTGCGCAGGTCGGCGCCGGTGATCAGCGGGGCGGCCATCATGGCGAGGATCGACATCTCGGCGCGTGACTCGTCGTCGGACATCGGCTTGTGGCAGACACAGTCGTCGGTGGTGGGGTAGACGCCGTAGGGGTTGATCCAGCCCGCGAACATCATGTCCATGTCGTTCCAGCTGCCCGGCCGGACGTTGTCGGGGTAGCGGAGCGCGGTCTGCAGCTGCCCGTTGTACAGCACGCCCTCCAGGTCCGGGCCCCGGTCGCCGCCGACCCGGCACAGGTTGGCGACCTGGCCGCACCACACGCCGGTCGGCGCGTAGCCGGGCGCCTGGCGGGCGGGGGTGCCGGCGGCCACCACGACCGGGTCGGTGCGGGCCGGGTCGTCGGCGGCCAGCAGGTAGGGGACGCCGGTGTGCACGGGCTGGGCGGAGACGCTGAGCGTGACCCGGGGCCGGTTCTGCGCGGCGGAGGCGGCGTCCAGCGCCCGGCGGAAGTCCAGCGCCCGGGCGTAGATGGAGCGGGTGAGCTCCCGGCCCTCGCCCTGGGTGTAGTAGTCGTGGCCGTCCGGGCCGATGATCTTCGGTCCGTAGGGGCAGTCGTCGTACTTGACGAAGTCGACGCCCCAGGTTACGAAGTCGGTGGCGTCCACGCTCTCGTGGCCCAGGCTGCCGGGCCGGCCCTGGCAGGTGGTGTAGGTGGTGGTGGCGTAGAGGCCGAACTTCATGCCCTTGCCGTGGGCGTACCAGGACAGGTACTCGATGCCGTTGAGGGTCCGGCCGTTGACGGTGCGGGAGGGGAACCGGCTCGGGTCGGGGACCAGGTGGCCGCTGGTCAGGTCGAAGCCGGTGCCGTCGGTGCCGCTGACCGGGTTGCGCTTGGCGTCGTAGAGCTGCATCGCGCCGTCGGCGTTCTTGGCGAAGTCGGCGCTCTGGCCGTCGCGGTGGCCCAACGACCAGCCGTCGTCGACGGTGACGGTGTCGTAGCCGGCCGCGACCAGGCCGCGGGAGACCATGAAGTCGATGGTCTGGATCACCTGGTCCTGGGTGATGTTGGTGGAGAAGGTGTTCCAGGAGTTCCAGCCCATCGGCGGGGTGAGGGCCTGTCCGTTGTCGACGGCCGCGGCCGGTGCCGCCGCCGGGCCGACCGCCAGCGCGGTCAGACCGGAGGACGCGAGGGCCAGCGCCAGCAGGGTGCGGGGCAACGCGCGGGGCAGGGCACGGGACAGCGTGCGGGACAGGAAGCGGGGCGCAGATCTGCGCATGGGCGCTCCAAGGGGCGCGAGTGGGGGAGGGAGGGAGCCTCGATGGTGCTTTCTGTCTCTTTTTCAAACAGAAAGCAACGCAGCATAGGCATGGCGTGGGCCGTCACTCAAGAGGCGTGCATGCTCATGGCGACCGTTGTCAGCACTTGTCCCATATGGCGTGTCACAGCTTGATCTCGTCCTGCGGCGGGGCTTGACGGTCCGTCGCGGCGTGGTGGGATATTTCACGTCGCGTTGGAATGCGTTTGGTTCTGCTTGATTAGGAGCGTTTCGTCCATGACCCGAAGCACCACCCGTCACCGCGCCGCGGCAGGCTCCCTCCTGCTGGCCCTGGGCCTCACCACCGCGTGTTCCACCGGACAGGAGACGACCACCGGCAACGCCTCGGTGGCCCCGGTCAGCGGGAAGATCTCGATCACCTACCTGCAGAAGCAGGGCGACCAGGAGTACTTCATCGGCGAGGCCGCCGGGGCCAAGGCGAAGGCCGCCGAACTCGGCGTCGACCTCAAGGTGGTGAACCTCGGCAACGACGCCAACAAGACGGTCAGCGAGGTCCAGGCGGCCATCGCGCAGAAGACCAACGGCGTCATCATCGTGGTCCCGGACCCGGCCGTCGGACCGCAGGTCGTCCAGACCGCCCGGGACGCCAAGATCGCCCTGCTCACCTCCGACGACCAGGTCTGCGCCACCGGCCCCGCCCCCGCCTCCTGCGCCAAGTCCGACCTGGTGCCGCGGATCGGCTTCAGCGGCGCCCAGATGGGGGCCGAGGTCGGCAAGCGCGCCGCCGAGGAGTACGCCAAGGCCGGCTGGAGCGCCGCCGACACCCGGGTGATCTCGGCCTGGAAGCAGGACGTCACCGTCTGCGGAGACCGCGTCAAGGCGGCCAAGGAGGCGTTCAACGCGGCCGTGCCCGGGGTGCAGAACATCGACGTCGCCACCGACAACACGCCCACCGGCGCCCAGGACAAGGTCGCCGCGACCGTCACCGCCAACGCGGGCGTCAAGCACTGGGTGGTGTGGGGCTGCAACGACGAGAACGTGCACGGCGGCGTCACCGCGCTGCAGAACGCCGGCGTCGGCGCGGACCAGGTCATCGGCATCGGCCTCGGCGCCTACCTGGCCTGCAAGGACTGGAGCGGCGGCAAGCCCACCGGCATGCGGGCCGCGCTGTTCATCAACGGCAAGGAGGTCGGCGCGCTCGCCGTCCAGACCATGTACGACAAGCTCAAGAACGGTAAGGACCTGCCCGCCGAACTGTTCGCCCGTACCACCATGGTCGACGCCGCCAGTTGGCAGAGCGCGGGCGTCACCTGTGGGTGACCCGACCGCGGCACCGCCCGCCGCCCCCGGCCCGCCCGCCGCCCCCGGCCCGACCTCCGGCCCCGGCCCGGCCCCCGCCGGAGCCACCGGCGTTGCGGCCGTCGGCAAGACCTTCGGCACCGTCCGGGCCCTGAGCGGTGTCACCCTCGACTTCCCCCGCGGCACGGTCACCGCGCTGATGGGCGAGAACGGCGCCGGCAAGTCCACCCTGCTGAAGATCCTCACCGGCGACCAACCGCCCACCGAGGGCCGCGTCCTGCTCGACGGCCGCCCCGTCGACCTGCGCTCCCCGGCCCAGGCCCGCGCCCTCGGGATCCGGATCGTCCCGCAGGAACCCGAGATCATCCCGCACGTCTCGGTCGCCGAGAACATCTACGTGGGCGCCCTGCCCACCGGCCGCGGCCGCCGGCTGGACCGCGCCGCGCTGCGCCGCCGGGTCACCGCCGACCTCGACCGGCTCGGCTTCACCGGAGTCCTCGACCCCGACCTCCCCGGCGCCCGACTGACCGCCGCCCAGCGCCAACTGGTCGAGATCATGCGCGCGTTGACCGGCGAGGCCAAGCTGATCGCGTTCGACGAGCCGACCTCCTCGCTGTCCGAACAGGAGGTCGACGCCCTGTTCGCGCTGATCGGCCGGCTGCGCGAGCGGGGCATCGCCGTCGTCTACGTCTCGCACCGGATGCGGGAGATCTTCCGGCTCGCCGACCGGATCGCCGTCCTGCGCGACGGCGCCCTCGTCGGCGTCCAGGACGCGCGGGACACCAGCGAGGGCGAGCTCGTCCGGCAGATGGTCGGCCGCGACCTGTCCTCGGTGTTCGTCCGCGGCAACGTCGCCACCGACCGCGTCGTGCTGCGGGTCAGCGGCCTGACCACCGACCACGTCCGGGACGTCGACCTGACCGTGCGGGCCGGCGAGGTCGTCGGCCTGGCCGGGCTGATCGGCGCCGGGCGCTCCGAACTCGCGCTCGCCCTGGCCGGCGACCTGCCCGTGCGCTCCGGCACCGTCACCCTCGACGGCGAGCCGCTGCCGTTCGGCGACCCGGGCAAGGTGATCCGGGCCGGCCTCGGCCTCGCCCCCGAGGAACGCAAGGCCCAAGCGCTCTTCCTGCACCGCTCGATCCGCGACAACACCTCGATCGCCGTCCTGGAGCGGCTGCGCCGCTGGCGCTTCGTCAGGCGCGGGGCCGAACGCGAACTGGCCCGGGAATACGCGGGCCGGCTGCGGGTGCGCACCCCGTCGATCGAGCACGAGGTCCGCAAGCTCTCCGGCGGCAACCAGCAGAAGGTCGTGCTGGCCCGCTGGCTGGCCCGCCGGCCCAAGCTGCTGATCCTCGACGAACCGACCCGCGGCATCGACATCGGGGCCAAGGCCGAGATCTACCGGATCATCGCCGACCTCGCAGAGGAGGGCGTCGCGCTGCTGGTGATCTCCTCCGAACTGCCCGAGGTCCTGGGCCTGGCCGACCGGATCGTGGTCATGCAGGGCGGGCGGGTCACCGGCGAGCTGGACCGCGCCGACGCCACCGAGGAGGCCGTCCTGCAGCTCGCCATGGCCGACGACATCACCCGTACGACCTCCCCGGGAGCCCCCTCGTGACCAGTGCCGCCACTCCGCCCGCCGAGACCCCGCCCGCCACCGGGCTCGCCGCCACCGCGCCCGCCGCTACCCCGCCCGCCCCCGACCGGCCGGTCCACCGGGCCGGCCGGCGCGGGCTGCCCGCCGGTGTCGACGGCCAGAACCTCAGCCTGGTCGGCGCCCTCGCCCTGGTCCTCACCGTCTTCGGCGTCCTCAACGACAACTACCTCAGCTGGACCAACGTCCAGGTGATCGCCGAGGCGGCGACCATCACCGGCCTGCTCGCCGTGGTCCAGACCGTCGTGATCATCTGCGGCGGCCTGGACATCTCGGTCGGCTCGCAGGCCGGCCTGGCCTCCGTGGTCAGCGCCATGGCCTACACCTCGGCCGGGTCGAACGCCTTCGCGGGCATGGCCGTCGCCGTCGCCGTCGGCCTCCTGGTGGGCGTGCTGAACGGCGTGGTCATCGTGTACGGCCGGGTCAACCCGACCATCGCCACCCTGGCGGGCCTGGCCGCCTACAAGGGCGTCGCCCAACTCGTCTCGGACGGCCGGGCACAGGGCTATGTGCTCGCCGACCCGGTGTTCGTCTTCCTCGGCCGCGGCAAGGTCGCCGGCCTGCCGGTGATGGTCTGGATCCTGATCCTCGTCGCGCTGGCGGTGCACGTGCTGCTCAAGTACACCGACCTCGGCCGCAACCTCTACGCGATCGGCGGCAACGACACCGCCGCCCGGCTGGCCGGCATCCCGATCAACAAGTACCTGGTCGCCGTGTACGCCCTGATCGGCGCGGTGGCCGCGCTCGCCGGCATCCTGCTCACCGCCCGGACCGGGTCCGGGCAGCCGGTCTCCGGCAGCGAGGGGCTGGAGCTCAAGGCGATCACCGCCGCCGCGCTCGGCGGCTGCGCGCTCAAGGGCGGCAAGGGCGGCATCGGCGGGACGCTGCTGGCCGTCGCCCTGCTCGGCGCGCTGGAGAACGGCCTCACCGTGCAGGGCATCAACTCGTTCTGGCAGAACGTCGCCCAGGGCTCGCTGCTCGTGGTCGCGGTGGTCATCCAGCAGTCCCGCAGCGGCGAACGCGCGGTCGGCCTGCCCGGGTAGCCGCGCCGGGCCCGGCCGAGGGCGCGGTCAGGCCTCCGGCACCTGCGCGACGACCAGCTCCCCGACCGTCTCCGCCAGCGCGCCGCGGGCCTGGGCGTTCAGCGCCGAGTCGGTGACGAACACGTCGATCTCGTCGAGCGCGGCGAACCCGCTGAGCGCGACGACGCCCCACTTGGTGTGGTCGGCCACCACGACGACCCGGCGCGCGGAGGCGATCAGCGCGCGGTTGGTCTGCGCCTCGGCGAGGTTCGGCGTCGTCAGACCGGCCTTCTCGGAGACCCCGTGGGCGCCCAGGATCAGCAGGTCCACGTGCAGGGACTGGACCGCCTGGTCGGCCAGCGGACCGACCAGCGCGGCCGAGGGGGTGGGCGAGCCGCCGGTCAGCAGCAGCGCCGGCGCGGTGGCCTCCTGCTCCTCGCCGGCCGCCCGGATCAGCTCCGCGACCGGCAGCGAGTTGGTGACCACGGTGAGCCGCGGCACGTGCAGCAGCCGCGCGGCGACCGCGAAGGCGGTGGTGCCCGCGGCGACCGCGATCACGCTCCCCGGCTCCACCAGGGTCGCCGCGGCCTCCGCCACGGCGGCCTTCGCGGCCGACTCCAGGCCCGACTTCGCCTCGAAGCCGGGCTCGTCGATGGCCGTCCCCGAGGCCGCGACGGCGCCGCCGTGCACCTTCTTCACCACGCCCGAGCGCTCCAGCGCGTCGAGGTCGCGACGCACGGTCATGTCCGAGACGCCCAGCTGGTCGACCAGCTCGGCGACCCGCACGGCCCCGCTGCGGCGCACCATCTCGGCGATCATCGCCTGTCGTTGGTGGGCCAACAGTCCGGTGTCCGCCACGGCTCCACTCCCTCACGCTGGTACGTCCTCAGGACCGAACAGTCAGCAAAGGATACTGGCCGATCTTGGAACCCGCTGCTGGAGGCAGAATGGCGGCATGGGACAGACATACGAAAATATCAACGCCAAGCTGCGCTCCTTCATCGAGAGACAGCCCGTCTTCTTCGTCGCGACCGCGCCGCTCGCCGCCGACGGCCACGTCAACCTCTCGCCCAAGGGGCGCTCCGGGACCCTCGTCGTGCTCGACGAACTCACCCTCGCCTACCTGGACTTCGGCGGGTCCGCGGCGGAGACGGTGGCCCATGTCCGGGAGAACGGGCGGATCACCCTGATGTGGTGCGCCTTCGACGGGCCGCCGAAGATCCTGCGGGTGCACGGCCAGGGCGAGGCGGTCTTCCGGGACGACCCGCGGTTCACCGAGCTGCTCGGGCGGTTCGACCCGGCCGTCGACGGCGCCTCGCTGCGGGCGATCGTCCTGGTGCGGGCCGAGCGGGTCAGCGACTCCTGCGGCTTCGCCGTCCCGATGATGGACTACCAGGGCGACCGCGACCTGCACGACCAGTACTTCAGCCGCAAGACCGACGAGGAGTTCGGCGCCTACTGCGAGTCGAAGCAGTACATCGGCACCAGCCTCGACGGCCTGCCCGCGATCCCGCTGCCGCTGCCCGCCCGCCCGGACGCGGTCCAGCCGGTCTAGGCCCGGGCCTGAGCCCGGGCCCGGGGTCTACGCCTGGGCCGTGCGGTGGCGGTAGTGGTGGAGGTCGCGGAGCAGGGCGATCTCCGCGCCGTGGTGCAGCAGCTCCTGGTTGACCCACCAGACGATCTCCCAGAACGGGTTCTCCGGGTCGCTGCCGTAGGGGTAGGCGCAGAAGCCGACGGTGTCCAGCGCGGCGTCGTCGACGGTCAGCAGCGTCGTCCGCCAGGCGTCGGCGGCGGCGTCGAAGGCCTGGACGGCGGAGGCCGCGTCACCGCTCACCGGGAAGTCCTCCCGGGTCAGCGAGCGGGTGCCGGTGGCGTGATCGGCGCGCAGCGTGAGCATCTCGGTGAGGTGGCTCAGCCGCCAGGCCAGGGTGGTGAACGGCGGCGGCACCGGGTGCGGGTACGCGGCGGCGTCGCGGCCCCACGCGCCGGCGCCGTCCAGCCGGGTGGCGCGCTCGCCGGGGCCGTCCGCGTGCCGGCGGACCGACCAGCAGCCGGGCACCGGCTCCCAGCGGTACTCCTCGTCGGTGAGCGGGCCGACCGGGACGTCGTTGCCGTTGCCGCTGTCCACCACCGGGCCCGCCAGCCGGTCGGCGAGGCGCTTGCGCGCGAAGTCGAACTCCTCCAGCAGGGGGGCCAGGCGGGCGGGCAGGGTCATCGGACGCTCCTCGGGTGGCCGGTGGTGGCGGGTGGCCGGTGGCCGGTGGTGGACGTGCGCTGGCGCGGCACCGGGAGGCTCCCGGCGCACTCGGCCGCACCCTGCCACAACCGCGGCGGCCCCGGCCACGCCTTTTCGGGGCACCCCCCGGGGGGCACATGGACCTCCTCCGCCTTGCGGCGCACGCCCCCTGACGCCGTGGCGTCGTCCGACCCGATCCACCGGACCCGCCCGCACCGGCGGGTCCGGCATAGCCTCGGGGCATGAGCAACGAGAGCGATGCGCAGTGGGACGCGGAGGCGTTCGAGGGCGACCAGGAGCCGGGCGCGGCGGTCGCCCCGGCCGGCTTCGAGCTGGGGACCGACGGGCCGAAGGTGATCCTGGCCGGCCTGGACGGCTCCGAGTCGGCCTGGCGGGCCACCGCCTACGCGGCCGGACTGGCCCGGCGGCAGAACGCCAACCTGGCGATCGCCTACATCCAGCCGGTCCTGGGCGCGGCCACCGCCCTGGCCGGCGCGGCCGTGGAGGAGACCACCCGGGAGATCGCCGAGGAGCTGCTCGCCGCGCTGCGCGAGGCCGAGCACCGGCTGCGCGACGTCTGGCGGCTGGACTGGCGGTTCCTCACCGTCCGGGGCGACCCGTTCACCGGCCTGGCCCGGCTGGCGGACGAGCTGCGGGCGGACGCGGTGGTGGTCGGCGCCTCCGAGCAGGCCGGGCACCGGGTGATCGGCTCGGTCGCGGTGCGGCTGGTCAAGGCGGGCCGCTGGCCGGTCACGGTGGTCCCGTAGCCGGGTCGGCGCGGGGGCGGTCCCGGGCCGGCGGTCGGGCCGGAACGGGACCCCGGCCCCGTGCGCCCGGGACGGCGGCTCCCCGACGCTCTCGGTACGGGCCGGAGCAGACGGCCCGGCCGACCGCCGTCGGCACGGCACGAACGGGAGACCCGCATGTACGCACACTGGGGCACCTTCACCAAGAACGACACCCTCGGCGACTGCCTCGGCCTGGCGCAGACGGCGCTCGAACGGCAGGGCCTCCAGGTCTGGGACCTCGCCGGTGACGGCGACTACCAGGTGATCGGGGGCAACGCGGACGTGATCGCGACCGTCGTCTGCGTCCCGCAGTCCGGCAACATCTGGCTGACCGTCAGCGCCTACTCGACGGACTCGACGCTCGCCGAGCGCACCCGCAACGACGTGCGCTCGTACATCGTCAACTCGATCCGGATCGACTGAGGTCCGACGGTGCCCGGCCGGACGGCGCAGCGGTGACGCCCGGGGCGGCGGTGGCACCCGGGGCGGCGGTGCAGCCCGGCGGAGCACCGGCCCCGGGGCGGCGGGCCCGGCCCCGGGGCCGACCCGGGCCCGGCGATAGGGTTCGGGACCATGACGGAGACTCCGGCCGAACCGCCCCGGACACCCCGCCGCGCGGCCGGCCCACCGGGCGCCGAGAGCGCCACCGGCACCGATACCCCCGGCGACGCGGGCCCGTCCGGTACCGACCTGCACCTCGACCTGCCCGCCACCGGCAGCCGGCGGGCCGCCCTGATGGCCGCCCTGCGCGAGGCGATCCGCAGCGGCCGGCTCGCCCCCGGCACCCGGCTGCCGCCCTACCGGACCCTCGCCACCGACCTCGGCATCGCCCGGAACACCGCCGCCGACGCCTACGCCGAGCTGGTCGCCGAGGGCTGGCTCACCGCCCGTCAGGGCTCGGGCACCACCGTCGCCGAACGGGCCGAACCCGCCCCGGCGACCCGGGCCCGCCGCTCCGCCCGGGCGCCGCGCCCCGCCCACGACCTGCGCCAGGGCCAGCCGGACGCCGCCGCCTTCCCGCGCGGCGGCTGGCTCGCCGCCGGGCGCCGGGCCCTCACCGCCGCGCCCAACGAGGCCTTCGGGCCCGGTGACCCGCAGGGCCGCCGCGAGCTGCGCGGCGTCCTCGCCGACTACCTGGCCCGGGCCCGCGGCGTGCGCACCGACCCGGACCGGATCGTGATCTGCTCCGGCTTCGCGCACGCGCTGCGGCTGCTGTTCGACGGCCCGCGCGCCGTCCTCCCCGCCGCGACCACCGGCCCGCTCGCCGTCGAGGGCTACGGACTGGCCTTCCACCGCGGGCTGCTGGCGGCCGCCGGGGTGGGCTCCGTACCGCTGCCGCTCGACGAGGACGGAGCCCGGGTCGGCGACCTGGCCCGCCACCCGGACGTGCGGACCGTGCTGCTCACCCCCGCCCACCAGTTCCCGACCGGGGGACCGCTGCACGCGGCCCGGCGGGCGGCCGTGGTCGACTGGGCGCGGGGGAGCGGCGGGCTGGTCCTGGAGGACGACTACGACGGGGAGTTCCGCTACGACCGGCAGCCGGTCGGCGCGCTCCAGGGCCTGGACCCGGAGCGGGTGGTCTACCTCGGCACGGCGAGCAAGAGCCTGAGCCCGGCGCTGCGGCTCGGCTGGCTGGTGCTGCCGGACGACCTGGTCGACCGGGTGCTCGCGGCCAAGGGGGAGCGGGAGGCCTGGGCCAGCGCGCTGGACCAGCTGACGCTCGCGGAGTTCGTCGACTCGGGCGGCTACGACCGGCACGTCCGGCGGATGCGGCGCCGCTACCGGGACCGCCGGGACCGGCTGGTCGCCGCGCTGGCCGAGCGCGCCCCGCACGTCGGGGTCACCGGGATCGCGGCCGGTCTGCACGCGGTGCTGCGGCTCGCCCCGGGCACCGAGCGGCCGGCGCTCGCGGCCGCCGACCGCCGGGGGCTGGCCGTGGACGGGCTGGCCGCCTTCCGGCACCCGCTGCTCGCGCCGGAGGCGATGGCGGCCCCGGACGGCCTGGTCGTCGGCTACGCCACGCCGCCCGACCACGCCTACCCGGCGGCGCTGGACGCGCTCTGCGACGCCCTGCCGCCGCCCTGACGCCGCCGCCCTGACCGGCCCGGAGACCCGGCCGGGAAGCCGCAGGCGGGTGCGGAGGGTAGATCGCCCGCGGGTGCGGAGGGTAGATCGCCGACGGCGCGGCGAAGGGCGGAACCGGAGGGTAATGGCCTCCGGCGTCCGCTCCGCTGTCATATGCCGGTACGGGCCGGGGCGGAGGCGCCCACCGGGGTCCGCACCGCCGCCTACGCTCCATGGTCATGCGCACCTCATTCCTGAGCCGTATCGGCCTGCCCGCGATCCTCGCCCTCCTCCTCGGCCTGCTGCTGACGGCCACCCCGGCGAACGCCGCCACCCCGCTGCTCTCGGTCTCCTCCGACAAGGCGACGGCGACCCCGGGTTCCGCCGTCACCCTGACCCTCACCCTGACCAACCCGCACGACACCCCCGTGCAGTTCGTCTACGAGTCCATCCAGCCGACCTACGGCACCACCCTGAACACCGGCCTGAAGTACGGCTTCTCCTCCTGCGGCGGCAACGTCTCCTCCTGCGACACCGGCGCCACCAACGGCCTGGTCCACCACAGCGTCCCGGTCGCGGCCGGCGCCACCACGACGGTCACCCTGACCTACACCATCGCCACCGACTCGGCCTGCGGCAACGGCGCGCGGATCGACTTCTACACGTACCTCTACTACGAGTACGCGGCAGGCACGGCCACCGACTCCGGCATCTTCGACGTCCCCGGCAACGAGGTCACCTGCTCCTGACCCCGCCCCCCGTTTCCCGTCCACCGCAGCCGGCCGGCCGGTTCCGCAGGACCGCGGACCCGCGTCCTGCGGAACCCGCCGGCCCGTCGCGCCTCGCTCGGACGGGTGACGCGCGGAGTGGCGGCACCGGACGGCGGCGGTGGCGCGGGAGGCTTGCCGCCCACGCACTTCGTGAGCGGAGCACCGCCATGTCCGAAGCGGAGACCCGGGCACCCGAGGCCGCCGAACCCACCGGCGCGCAGCACCCGGAGCGCCCCTGCGCCCCGACCACCGAGGCCGCCCGGCACGGCCCCCGCCGGTTCCGCGCACGCCGCGGGCGCGGCCGCGCCCCCTCGGTGGCGGCGCTGTGACGGCGTCCGGCGCCGGCTCCGGGCTCGCCTCGATCCGGCCGGCGCCCCGGGCCCGACCGGTGCTGGGGCACGGACCGGCCATGCTGCGGGATCCACTGGCCTTCCTGGACGGACTGCCCGGTGACCGGCCGATGCTGCGGCTGCGGCTGGGGCCGAGCACGCTGGTCCTGGTCTGCGACCCCGGGCTGGTCCGTCAGGTCTTCCTGGACGACCGGACCTTCGACAAGGGCGGTCCGCTGTACGAGCGGGTCCGCGAGGTCCTCGGCAACGGGCTCGTCACCTGCGCGCACCGCGACCACCGGCGCCAGCGCCGGCTGTGCCAGCCGTCCTTCCGCGCCGACCGGCTGCCCAACGTCGTCGCCGCCGCGACCGCCGCCGCGCGGCAGACCACCGGCGCCTGGCGCGATGGGCAGGTCCTCGACGTGATCGCGGAGTCCATGGCCTTCGCCACCCGCGGCCTCCTGGGCAGCCTGTTCAGCACCTCGCTGCCCGACGCCACCGGCGAGCGGATCCGCCGGATGCTCGCCGTCCTCGACGACGGGATCTTCCGCCGCGCCTTCAGCCCCGCGCTGGTCAACCGGCTGCCGCTGCCCGCCAACCGGCGCTACCGGGAGGCCGCGGCCGGGCTGCGCCGCGAGGTCGCCGCGATCATCCGCGCCCGCCGAGCGGAGCGGCGCGACCACGGGGACCTGCTCTCCACCCTCCTCGGTGTCGCCGGCTCCGACCTCGGCGGCCTCGGCGGGCCGGCCCTGTCCGAGACGGAGATCATCGACCAGGTGCAGGTCTTCCTCCACGCGGGCGTGGAGGCCAGTGCCGTCGCCCTGGCCTGGTCGCTGCACCTGCTGGCCGAGCATCCGGCGGTCGCCGAGGCCGTACGGGCGGAACGCGACGCCGTCCTGGGCGACGCCGCCTGCGCGCCGGAGCACCTGCCCCGCCTCGTCCTGACCCGGGCCGTGGTGACCGAGGCGCTGCGGCTCCATCCGCCGGCCTGGCTGCTGACCCGCTCGGTGGAGCAGAACACGGACCTCGGCGGCGTCCGGCTGCCCGCGGGCACCGCCGTCGCCCTCAGCCCCTACCTGCTGCACCGCCGCCCCGAGCTCCACCCCCGGCCCGAGCTCTTCGACCCGGACCGCTGGCGCGACGGCCCGCCCGACCGCGCCACCTTCCTCCCCTTCGGGGCCGGGGCCCGCAAGTGCATCGGCGAACGCCAGGGCGTGGAGAGCGTCGTGACCGGGCTCGCCGTCATCACCGGGAACTGGCGGCCGGCCCCCGTCGTCGCGCCGTCGCCGCGGCCCCGCGCCCTGCTGATGCCGCGCGGCCTGCGGCTGCGGGTGAGCGCCCGGTGAGCGCCCGGTGAGCGGCGCCGCCCCGGTCAGCCGGGACCGGCGGGGAGCCGGGCCGTGACCGAGGAACTCCCCGTCCTCCCGGACATCCCCGGCCCGTTCCCCTCCACCTTCGGCGCCCACCCGCACCCGCACGCCGAACCGGCCGCGAACGACGTCCTGGCACTCCTGGCCGGCATCGACGCCCCCGCCGGCCTGCGCCGCAGGCTCGCCGACATCGGCCTCGGCCCCCTCACCGGCCGGCTCTATCCCGGCACCTCCCGGCAGGGCCTGCGCCTGGCCATGCTCTACTACGCCCAGTTCTGCCTGCACGAGGACTGGATCACCCGCCAGGCCCCCGCCGCCCTCACCCGCGCCTACGACCGCGTGCTGGCCGCCTTCGACGGGGCGCCCACCACCCCGGACGACCTGCCGCTCACCCGGCTGACCGCCCACCTCGGCCGGCACCTGCGCGCCTTCCGGCGGCCCGAGCACACCGGGCGCTTCCGCACGGCGCTGGGCGACTACCTGGGCGCCCACCTGTGGGAGGCGGACCTCCGACTGCACCGCCGCACCCCCACGCCGGCCGAGTACCGGCACCTGCGACCCGTCGTCCTGGGCGTGCGCCCGCTGCACGAGCTGTACCCGGTGATCCACGAGCGGCCGGTGCCCGCCCACCTGCTGGGCCACCCCGTGGTCGAGGCCCTGGGCGCGATGATGGTCGACTTCCACGTCCTGGCCAACGACGTGCACTCGCTGGCCAAGGAGCTGCGCGAGGAGCGGCACCCCCTCAACATCGTGCTCGTCCTGCGCGCCGAGCAGGGCCTGACCCTGCAACAGGGCGTCGACGCCGCCGCCCGCGCCGCCGCGGAGGAACTGGACGCCTACCGGCGGCTCAAGGCGACCCTGCCGCGCCTGGGCCTCGGCCACCCGGCGCTCGCCGCCCACCTGGCCGACGTGGAGCGCCTCGCCGCGGACACCGTCGCCTGGCACCTCGCCACCCCCCGCTACCGGACCCCCGCCGACGGACGGCCCGGCACGTGAGCCCCCACCCTCCGGGCCCGCCCGGGACCGGGCCCCGAGCCGGCTGCGGGCCGTAGACGACGACCTCGGCACGGGCGACGGGGCCGTCACCCCCGCCGCGGCGCTGCCGCCCGAGCGCCCCCTCCGGCCTCACCGTCGCGGTGCGGCGGCGGCTGTGACCAACCCTCCGGGCCGACCGGCCGTACGCGCGTACCCGTTCGACTCGGTGCGGCGGGCGGCACCGCTGCGGCCCGGGACCGAGCGGGCGCCGGGAATTGTCGGACCCGGGTGGCAGGCTGGGCGCCATGGCCGAATCCGTGACCACCTACGCCCGCGCGACCGCCCCGGACGAGGGCGCGCCGCCGATCCCCGACGCCGTCGCGGCGGTGATCCGCGCACGGGCCGGCGAGCTGCTGGCGCCCCGGGTCCACCGGCTGTTCCGCTCCTCCCTCGTGCTCGACGCGCTCGACCCGGCGGAGGCGGCCGGACCGGACGCACCCGGTGCGGACGGCGGGCGGCTCGGCGGGCTGCCAGGGCTGCCGGACGGGACGGACTGGCCCGCCTTCGCCGGCCGGCCGATGCAGCTGCTCGCCCAGCTCGACTGCGCCGGGCTCGCGGCGGCCTTCCGGGCCGGCGGGCCGGCCGGCGGCGACTGGCCGCTTCCCGCCGACGGGCTGCTGCTGTTCTTCCACGACGAGTGGCTCACCGACTTCAGCGGCCGCGGCTGCCGCGTCCTGCACGTGCCCGTCGGCGCCCCGCCGCGGTCGGCGCCGGCCGACGACCGCGGCACGCCCGCCGTCCCGGCCGTCCCGGTCCGCGCCGCCTGGGCGCTGTCCGCGCCGTCCTACCAGGACCGCGAGCTGGAGAACGTCTTCCCCGACGACTTCCTGATCGCCCTCGACCTCGCCCAGGACGTCGCCGAGCAGCTGCCCCGCCCCGCGGTCCGGGTGCTCGGCTGGTGCGACACCGACACCGGCCGCCCCGAGGGGCACCGCCCGCTGCTCCAGATCGAGAGCGCCGCACTGGACGTGGACTGGGGCGAGTGCGTCAACGTCTCCTTCTGGATCACCGACGAGGACCTCGCGGCGGGCCGCTTCGACCGGGTCCGGCACGGCTTCGAGGTCGCCTGACCGGGCCGGGCGCGGCCGGGCGGCCCCGCCCGGCCGCCGCTAGGCTGGGAGAAGGCCCGGCCGAGGCCGGCCGGACCGCACGGCGGAGCGGTGGACGGACGTGGCCCCAGAAACAGACCCGGCCCCGGAATCAGACTCGGCCCCGGATAGAGACCCGGCCCCGGCGGCGGACCCGGCCCAGGCGGCGGGGAGCACCGGGCGGGACGCCGACGAGGCCGCCCCCGTCGCCGAACTGCTGCGTTCGCTGCGCGCCCACCCGGCCCGGATGCCGGAGCTGCTCGCCGTGTTCGGCGTCCGCCACCGCGGGCCGCGCGCCGCCCGTCGGGTCGCGGCGCTGCGGGCGGCCCACCCCGACGCGCCGCCGGGCGAGCTGGTGCGGCGGACCGTCGACCACGCCCGCCGGGTCAGCCAGAGCGAGGGGGCGTTCGTCGGCGGGCCCTTCGTCTGGCTGATCCCGTTCGCCTTCTGCACCGCGCTGCTCGCCCAGGGCCAGCTGCTGCTGGAGCTCGCCGCGCTCGCCGGCAAGGACCCGACGGCCCCCGCCCGCACCGCCGAGCTGCTCGTCCTCCAGGGCGCCCACCCCGACCTCGCCACCGCCGAGCGGGCGCTCGCGGCCGGGCCCGCCCGCGAGACCGCCGGGGGCCGCCGGTCCGGCCGGCTCCGCGGGTTCGGCTCGCTGCTCTGGCGGATGGCCCGGCTGCTCGGGCTGACCAGCGAGGACACCGACCCGCCGCCGTCCCGCTGGCGGTCGGCCGCGGAGTGGGTCCTGCTGGTCCTGGTGATCCTGCTCGGGACGCTGGCCCCGCTGGTCTGGCTCCCGTACATGGCGGTCAACTACGCCTGGGCCACCGACCGGCTGGCCACCCGCGCGGTCGCCTTCCACTTCGGCGGCGATCCGGCCGGCTGGCCGGGCCCGCACCGAACCAGGGCCGCCCCCGGGATCGCGGCCGCCGCCGGTCGGGCGCTGCTCTCGCTGCTGCTCCCGGCCGGGGCGGTGGCACTGCTGCTGCTCGCGGACGTCCGGCTCGCCGGCAGCCGCTGGCCCGCGCTCGCCGTGGTGCTGATCGGCCTCTCCGTGGTGGTGAGCGCGCTCTGGTGGACCGCCCGCCGCAGGGCCTCCCGCCGGGCCAACTCAACTCCCTCCCAAGCCCCCTGACGGGTGGTCATGACAACCGAGGTTAGGCTTCCCGAAGGGCCGCGGGGAGCGGCCGGGAGAAGGGTGACACGGGTGCGAACCGTACGAGACCAGCACGTGAACGACGACTCCACCGGCGGCCCGCGGCCGAGGCTGCGCGCGGTTCCGGGCCACCGGCTGGCCGGGCTGCCACAGCTCGCCGGGGCGGACGAACGGCTGCGGCACGAGATCGCGGTGGTCGCGGCCGTCCTGCCGTTCAAGGTGAACAACCACGTCCTGGAGGAACTGATCGACTGGCGGCGCGTCCCCGACGACCCGATGTACCGGCTGACCTTCCCGCACCGGGACATGCTCCCGCCGGAGCTCTTCGACCGGATCTCCGGGCTGATCGCCGCGGGTGCGCCGCGGGCGCGGCTGGCGGAGGCCGTCGCCGCCGCCCGGCGGGCCCTCAACCCGCACCCGGGCGGGCAGTTGGAGGAGAACATCCCCGAACTGGACGGCCGCCCGGTGCCGGGCCTCCAGCACAAGTACCGGGAGACGGTGCTGCTCTTCCCCGCCCAGGGCCAGAGCTGCCACGCCTACTGCGGCTACTGCTTCCGCTGGGCCCAGTTCGTCGGCGAGCCGGACCTGCGGCAGAGCCTGCCCGGCCCGGCGACCGCGCTGGCCTACCTGCGGGCCCACCGGGAGGTCTCCGACGTGCTGATCACCGGGGGCGATCCGCTGATCATGTCCACCGACCGGCTGGCCGGCTACGTCGAACCGCTGCTCGGCCCGGGGACCGAGCACCTGCGCACGATCCGGCTGGGCACCAAGGCGCTGGCCTGGTGGCCGCACCGCTTCACCACCGACCCGGACGCCGACGGGCTGCTCCGGCTGTTCGAACGGGTGGTCGCCGCCGGGCGGCAGGTGGCGGTGATGGCGCACGTCAGCCACCCGCGCGAGCTGGCCGGCGAGGCGGTCCGGGCGGCCGTCGCGCGGATCCGTTCGACCGGCGCGGTGATCCGGGCCCAGGCGCCGCTGATCCGGCACGTCAACGACGATCCGGCGGTCTGGGCCGCGCTCTGGCGGGACGCGGTGGCGCTCGGCATCGTGCCGTACTACCTGTTCGTCGAGCGCGACACCGGGGCGAGCTCCTACTTCGAGGTGCCGCTGGCGCGCGCGGTGACCGTCTACCAGGAGGCCTTCCGGCAGGTCTCGGGGCTGGAGCGGACGGCGCGCGGGCCGGTGATGTCGGCCGGGCCGGGGAAGGTCTGCGTGGACGGGGTCGCCGAGATCGCCGGCGAGCGGGTCTTCGTCTGCCGCTTCCTGCAGGCCCGCGAACCGGACCGGGTGGGCCTGCCGTTCTTCGCCCGCTACGACGAACGGGCCACCTGGTTCGACCAGTTGAGGCCGGCCTCGTTCGAGCGGCGGCCGTGGTTCGCGGCCGAGCCGAGCTTCGTCGAGGAGCCCGCGCTGGTCTGAACCGCGCCCCCGGTCACCCCCTGTTCGATGATCGAACAGGCATTCGCAGCGCCCGCGCCCCAGCCGCTGGGGGGCGGGCGTTCGCGCTCCTCCGTTCGGGTGGAGTGAATCGTTCCTACGTCTGGGCGATTCGCATGCGCAGAAACGCGTCGGCGCAACGGTGCACGGTCGCCGGATTCAAACCTTCCGATCGGAGAGATTCACCCTATCGGGGGGCACTCGGCTGCCGTACCGGGTCGGCCGGGCCTTGGTGATCTAGGGTTCCGATGGATCGCCCGAGCGGGCGCACCGCATCGCGAGAACCGCCAACACCCCCGCCGATACGCGTATCTGATGATCCGTCGAGCCATTGTTTTGCCGGCCGCCGCCGGTCGCGCGACGGGCCGCCGTGAACTGACCAGACGAGCCTGACCAGACTAAGGAGAACCCTGCCGATGCCCGTGGAGACGAGCCCGGAAGAGACACCGCAGGTGACGGCGCAGTCCAGCCTGACGACGGCCGCTGCCCGCAATCTGGCCACGACCACCAAGTCCGCGCCGCAGATGCAGGAGATCACCTCCCGCTGGCTGCTCAAGGTGCTGCCCTGGGTGCAGGCCGCCGGTGGCGCCTACCGGGTCAACCGCCGCCTCACCTACACCGTCGGCGACGGCCGGGTCGAGTTCATCAAGACCGGTTCCCAGGTCCGGGTCATCCCGCAGGAGCTGGGCGAGCTCGCCCTGCTGCGCGGTTTCGAGGACGACGAGGTGCTGACCGCGCTGGCCGACCGCTGCGAGCAGCGCGACTTCGGTCCCGGTGAGGTGCTGGCCGAGCGCGGCGAGGCCGCCGACCGCATCTACCTGATCGCCCACGGCAAGATCAACCAGATCGGCATCGGCAAGTACGGTGACGAGACGGTGGTCGGCGTGCTCGGCGACGGCGACCGCTTCGGCGAGCAGTCGGTGCTCGACCCGGCCGCCGTCTGGGAGTTCACCGCCAAGACGGTGACCGCCGGTACCGTGCTGTCGCTGCCGCGCCGTGACTTCGAGCAGATCCGCGACAACTCGGCCGCGCTGCAGGAGCACATCCAGGCCTTCCTGGCCCTGCCGCTCCAGCGCCAGAACGAGCGCGGCGAGGCCGAGATCGCCATGTCGGCCGGCCACCACGGCGAGTACCAGCTCCCCGGCGCCTTCGTGGACTACGAGCTCAAGCCGCGCGAGTACGAGCTGAGCGTCGCCCAGACGATCCTCAAGGTGCACACCCGGGTCGCCGACCTCTACAACCAGCCGATGAACCAGATCGAGCACCAGCTCCGGCTGACCATCGAGGCGCTGCGCGAGCGCCAGGAGTTCGAGCTGGTCAACAACCCGGAGTTCGGCCTGCTCAACAACGCCGACTTCGCCCAGCGGATCCAGACCCACTCCGGTCCGCCCACCCCGGACGACCTGGACGAGCTGCTCAACCGCCGCCGCGACCCCGACTACCTGCTCGCCCACCCGCGGGCCATCGCCGCGATCGGCCGCGAGCTCAACGCGCGCGGGATCTACCCGCACCACGTCGACCTCGGCGGGCAGCAGGTGCCGGCGTGGCGCGGTGTGCCGATCCTGCCCTGCAACAAGATCCCGATCAGCAAGGAGAACACCAGCTCGATCCTGGTGATCCGGACCGGCGAGGACAACCAGGGCGTCATCGGCCTGCACCAGACCGGCCTCCCGGACGAGTACCAGCCGGGCCTCTCGGTCCGCTTCATGGGCATCGACGAGAAGGCGCTCATCTCCTACCTGGTCAGCGCCTACTACTCGGCCGCGATCCTGGTCCCGGACGCGGTCGGCGTCCTGGAGAACGTCGAGATCGCGCACGGCCGCCACTGAGGCGCACGGGCGGGCCGTCCCCGACGGCCCGCCCCGGGCCGTAACCGGCCCACCGCATGATCGTTTCACCAGACGTCGGACGGCCCGCCCCCGAGGCGGGCCGTCCGGTGTCGGCCCCCTTCTCCGGCGCGGCCGACCCTCCTGACGACACGAGAGGTGCATGGAGCCCATGCCGCAGCCCCAGCCGCCCCGGCGGATACCGACGGACGGATCGTCGTGACCGCCGACCGGAGCCCGTCCGGGCCCACGGAGAGCAAGGACCGGGCCGCCGCCGCCACCGGTGCGGCCGCCCGCGCGCGGCGGGTCCGGCTGGCCGGCGCGGCCGCCGGGGTGGCGGCGCTCTGCGCGCTGCTCAGCGGCTCGGCCGCCGCCCGACCCCAGGCCCAGCACGGCAGGGGGTGGCCGCACGGGCCGATCATCGAAACCTGCGTCCACACCGGGACGGGCGTCTCGGTCGGGGTGGGACAGGGGGGCGTGGACGTCGAGGTCGACGTGGACGTGGAAGTGGGCGTGGGGGTCGACCTCTCCGGGACCCACCACCACCCGCACCCGACGCCGGAGCCGCCCAAGCCGTGGCCGCCGAAGCCGTGGCCCACCAAGCCCTGGCCGCCGCACCACCACCCGTGCCCGTCGCCGAGCCCCACGCCTTCGCGGACGCCGACCTCCAGCCCCACGCCGACGCCGACTCCCACGCCGACGCCGACCCCGCGGCCCACCCCGACGCCGACGCCGAGCCCCACCGCCACGCCGACACCCACCCCGGAGCCGGCACCGCCGCCGGCGCCCGCGCCGGTGCCACCGCCACCGGTCGTCCCGACGCC
>NZ_JBFBDO010000066.1:0-47416 GCF_040683335.1 Kitasatospora sp. NPDC093806 | reverse complement strand
CGGGTTCTGTGCACATAGCCGGGGGCCCCGCAGGGTTACCGTTCGGGCCCCACGGCTTCGTCGTGCCGGGTGCACCGCGTCGGTCGGGTGCGGGGAGACGAGGGAGGGCACGTGGGGTTCGGTTCCGGCATACCCGGGCTGCTGGCGCGCAGGGCGGCGGGGCTCGGCCCGCGGTTGCGGCGGCGGTCGGCCCAGCGGCGGCTGTTCCAGGCGGTGACGGTCGGCTGCGCGCTGGCGCTCGCGCCGAGCGCCTGGCTCTGGTTCGCGGCCGGTGACCGGGTGGGGACGGTGGCGACCGCGCCCGAGGCGCCGGTGGCGGTGGTGTTCGGAGCGGGGCTGTTCGACGGCCTGCCGTCGCCGTACCTGGCGCACCGGCTGGACGCGGCCGTGGAGCTCTACGAGCGGCACAAGGTGCGGGCGATCCTGGTGACCGGCGACAACGGCCGGGTCAGCTACGACGAGACCGACGCGATGCGGCGGTACCTGGTCGAGCACGGGGTGCCGGAGGTGCGGGTGGTCGGCGACTACGCGGGCTTCGACACCTGGGACTCCTGCACCCGGGCGCGCCGGATCTTCGGGGTGGACCGGGCGGTGCTGGTCAGCCAGGACTTCCACGTCCGGCGGGCGCTGGCGCTGTGCGAGGCGGCCGGGATCGAGTCGTACGCGGTGGGGGTGCCGGAGGTGCGGGACGCCACCTGGCTGTACGGGGGGTTCCGGGAGATCCCGGGGGCGGGGAAGGCGGCGCTGAACGCGTGGCTGCGGCCGGACCCGGTGTTCCTCGGTCCGCGCGAGCCGGGGATCCCGCAGGCCCTGGCGGACGCCGGGGCGGCGCAGACCCGGGCTGACCTGCCGCGCTGAGCGGTCGGCCGGGTTCGATCGTGTTGTCGGACCCGTGCGGCATGATCGGCGGGTGCGGTCACTGCCGAGCATCATCCACCTCGACATGGACGCCTTCTTCGCGGCGGTGGAGCAGGCGGCCAAGCCGAGCCTGCGCGGGAAGCCGGTGATCGTCGGCGGGCTCGGCGGGCGCGGGGTGGTCTCCACCGCGTCCTACGAGGCCCGCAGGTTCGGTGTGCACTCGGCGATGCCGATGGCGCAGGCGCGCCGGCTCTGCCCGAACGCGGCCTTCCTGGCGGGCCGCTTCGAGGCGTACCGGCAGGTGAGCGAGATAGTGATGGGGCTGCTGCGGGAGCTGTCGCCGCTGGTGCAGCCGCTCAGCCTGGACGAGGCCTTCGTCGACCTGGAGGCCGGTCCGTACGGCCCGGCGCTGGCGGCGGCGGACCACCGGACGGGGGAGCGGCTGGTGCTGGCGCTGGCCGAGGACCTGCGCGCGGACATCCTGCGGCGGTCCGGGCTGACCGCCTCGGTGGGGGCGGCCGGGTCGAAGCTGATGGCCAAGATCGCCTCCGAGCAGGCCAAGCCGGACGGGTTGGTGCTGATCGAGCCCGGGCAGGAGCGCGCGGTGCTCGGGCCGATGCCGGTGCGGGCGCTGCCGGGGGTCGGTCCGGCCACCGAGCAGGTGCTGCGCCGGGCGGGGCTGAACACGGTGGCCGAGCTCGCGGAGGCGGGGGAGGCGGAGCTGGTGCAGCTGCTCGGGCGGGCGCACGGGGCCGGGGTGCACCAGATGTCGTTGGGGCTGGACGACCGGCCGGTGGTGGCGGACCAGGACGCCAAGTCGGTCTCGGTGGAGGACACCTTCGAGGTGGACCTGGCCGACCGGGACCGGGTGCTGCGCGAGGTGGAGACGCTGGCGGTGCGGTGCGTGCGGCGGTTGCGCGGCGCCGGGCGGTCGGGGCGGACGGTGGTGCTGAAGGTCCGGCGGTTCGACTTCTCGACGCTGACCCGTTCGGAGACGCTGCGCGGGCCGACGGACGACGAGACGGTGATCGTCGAGACGGCGCGCCGGCTGGCCGCCCAGGTGGACATCACGGGCGGGGTGCGGCTGCTGGGCGTCGGGGTGGCGCAGCTGGCCGACTACACCCAGGAGGACCTGTTCGCCCAGGCGGTCCGGGAGGAGGCGGCGGCCGAGGCCGAGGCGGGGGCCGGCGCGGAGGAGGAGCCGGCGGCGGCCGAGGAGGAGCCGGCGGTGCGGCGCTGGCTGCCGGGGCAGGACGTGCGGCACGCGGAGTTCGGGCCGGGGTGGGTGCAGGGCAGCGGGGTGGGGCGGGTGACGGTGCGGTTCGAGACGCCGTGGAGCGGGCCGGGGCGGGTGCGGACCTTCGCGGTGGAGGATCCGGACCTGGAGCCGGCCCGGCCGCTGCCGCTGCGCGGGGCCGACGGCGGGCCGGGCGAGGAGGAGGCTGAGGGGACGGCGGCGGACGGCTCGGCGCCGTAGGGCGTGCCCGGCGGAAACGCGAAGCGGCCCCACCCGGCAGGAGTCCGGGTGGGGCCGCGTGCGGTTCCGGGCTCGGACGGTCGCGATGCCCTCGGCGACCGTCCGGGTCCGGCCCCCGCGCCCTGTCCCTGGGCGCGGGGTCGGACGCCTCGTCAGGCGTCGGTCTTCACCGGCTGGGGGCCGGAGATCCGGTCCGCGACCAGGTTGCCCGAGGCCACGGTGGTGGCGGGCTTGACGGTGCGGATGAGGAACGGCACGGCGCCGGCCACGACGCAGACCACGGCGGCGGTCCAGAACGCGTGCTGGTAGGCGTCCAGGGTGGGCAGCTTGACCGGGATCGGGAGCTTCATGGTGTCGCCGGTCAGGATGGCGGCCATGACGGCGGTGCCGATCGCGCCGCCGACGGTGCGCAGCACGGCGTTCATGCCGTTGGCGATGCCGCTCTGCTCGACCGGGACGGCGCCGTTGATGTAGGCGGGCATCGCCGAGAAGGCGAGGCCGATGCCGAGGCCGAAGATCGCCGAGGAGAGGTAGATGTCGCCCTCGTGGCTGTGCCGCAGGGCCAGGTAGGCCATCGCGACGGAGCCGAGGACGCCACCGAGGACCAGCGGCAGGCGCGGGCCGCGGCGGGCGATCAGCATCGCGCCCAGCGGGGCGGCGATCATCGAGCCGAGGGCGGAGGGCAGCAGCATCACGCCGGCGTGCAGCACGGTGGCGGTGAAGCCGTAGTGGGCGAACTTCTCCGGGGTCTGGGCGAAGTTGCTGATCACCATGAACGAGCCGTACATGCCGAAGCCGATCAGCAGGCCGGCCAGGTTGGTGAAGGCGACGGCCGGGCGGGACATCATCTTCATGTCGACCAGCGGGTGCGCGACCTTGACCTCGATGATCCCCCAGATCAGGGCGACCACGGCGGCGACGGCGAACAGGCCGAGGGTCTTGGTCGAGGTCCAGCCCCAGGTGTTGCCCTGGCTGACCGCGACCAGCAGGGCGGAGAGCCAGCCGGCCAGGGTGACCGCGCCGAGCGGGTCGGCGCCGCCCTCCTTGTCGGTGACCGGGTCGGTGGGCACCCGGAGGGCGACCAGGGCGACCGCGAGCAGGCCGAAGAACAGGCCCATCCAGAAGATCGACTTGTAGCTCCAGTGCTCCAGCAGCAGGCCGGTGGCGACCAGGCCGAGGCCGCTGCCGACGCCCATCGAGGCGCTGATGGCGGCGACGCCGCCGGTCACCTTCTGCTTGGGCAGCTCGTCGCGGACGATGCTGATCGCCAGCGGGAGCACGCCACCGCCGGCGCCCTGCAGGACGCGGGCGACGACCAGCCAGGTGAAGGAGTGGGTGGAGACCGCGAGGGCGGAGCCCGCGACCAGGCCGCCCAGCGAGATCAGCAGCATGGGCTTGCGGCCGCGCAGGTCGCCGAAGCGCCCCAGCAGGGGCGTGAGCACGGCGGCGGACAGCAGGTTGGCCGTCATCAGCCAGGTGATGCTGGAGCCGGAGACGCTCAGTTCCTTGGCGAGCGAGGGCAGGATCGGGACGACCGCGGTCTGCACCACGCTGAACGACAGCATCGCCAGGATGAGGGCCGGCAGGACCCGGGCGCTGCTCTGCTTCTCGGCCGCGGTGGTGGGCTGTGGTGCCTCACTCACGGTTGCTTCCTCCCGTACATAGTGAATGAACTGAAGTAACCATGCAGGGAGATACTTCAGTGTGTCAAATATCCATTGGTTAAGCCTTGGCAAAGAGAAAGGACCCCGGCCGGGTGGCCGGGGTCCGGGGCGGTGCCGGGATCAGGCGGGATGGACCGGGGTGCCGGGGCGGGCCTGGGCCTGGGCCTGGGCCTCGGCGGCGGCCGCGGTGCCGTCGTGGATCTCGACGTGCTCGCGCCGCAGCTCCTCCCGGATCACCTCCTCGGTGGTGTAGCGCTCGACCACCAGGCGGACCCGCTCGATCGGCGCCAGGTACTTGCGGACCAGCGGGCGCTCCTCGCGCAGGGTGACCTCCTCCACCGCCTCGGCGATCTCCTTCTCGCTGAGCGAGGCCCGCTCCGCCTCGCCGACCGGGATCCGCTCGACCCGCACCCGCTCGCGCACCAGCTGGACCCGGCGCTCCACCGGCTCGCTGGTCACGTACTTGCGCAGCTTGGCGGTGCCCAGCACGTGCCACTCGGTGCCGATGTCCAGCCGCTCCTCGCGGCAGGTGATCTCCACCGGGCCGCTGGGCGCGGAGGAGGCCGGGCCGGTGACGGGGCGCGGGGCGGCGGTGGTGGTGGCGGCTGGTTCGGCGGTGGCGGCGGCGCCTGCCAGCGCGGCGGCACCCTGCAGGCCAACGGCATGGGCGGCGGCGGCTCCGGCTACATCCGGGGCGCCGGCGTCAGCAACGCCCAGACCTCCAACGGCGCCAACAGCTCGGCGAACGGCACCGGTGGTGCCTCGGGCGGCCGCTCCGACGCGCAGTACGCCAGCGGCATCGGGGACGGCGGCGGCACCACCGGCGGCGGCAACGGCGAGGTCGTCATCGAGTGGCAGACCCGGGTCGGTCTGTCCATCGCCAAGACCGCCGACAAGGCCCGGTACGTCCCCGGCCAGCCGCTGACCTACACGGTCGTGGTCCGCAACAGCGGTCCCGCGCCCGCCGTCAACGCGGCTGTCCGCGACGCCCTCCCGTCCGCGCTCAACGGCTTCACCTGGACCTGCGCGGCCGGCGGCGCGGGCAGTGCCTGCGGAGCGGCGAGCGGCACCGGCAGCATCGACACCACGGCCACCGTCGCGGCCGGCGACAGCGTCACCTACACCGTGACCGGCACCGTGCCGTCCTCCACCACCGGCACCCTCTCCAACACCGCCACGGTCACCCGGCCGTCCGCCAGCACCGACCCCAACTGCGGTCCGACCTGCTCCAGCACCATCGACACGCCCGCGCAGCCGACCACCGGCCTGTCCGTCACCAAGACGCCGGACAAGAACCCGTACGTGCCCGGCCAGCCGCTCACCTACACGATCGTGGTGAAGAACAGCGGCCCGTCCGACGCGACCGGCGTGAGCGTCCAGGACACCCTGCCCGCCTCCATCCAGAACTTCACCTGGACCTGCGCGGCCACCGCGGGCAGCAGCTGCGGCAGCCCCGCGTCCGGCACCGGCAACATCGGCACCACCGTCAACATCCTCGCCGGCGGCCAGGTGACCTACACGCTCACCGGCACCGTCCCGGCCGACGCCAGCGGCTCGCTCGACAACCGGGCCACCGTCACCCCGCCCGGCGGCGCCACCGACCCGGGCTGCTCCCCGAACTGCACCAGCACTTCCAACCCGATCCCGCCGGGCGGGCAGGCGACCCTGGCCATCTCGAAGGCGCTGCTGACCAACCCGGTGGTCCCGGGCCGGCAGATCCAGTGGCGGGTGACGGTCTCCAACAGCGGCCCGTCGCGGGCCCGGAACGTGGTCGTCAGCGACCGGATCCCGGCCGGGGTGACGGGGGCGACGATGACGCCTGACGGCGGGGGCACGGCCTGCACGATTGCCAATGGGACGGCCACCTGCCCGGCGGTCGAGATCCCGGTCGGCGGCTCGGTCTCCTGGACGCTCAGCGGCACGCTTGACCCCAACGCGACCGCTACACCTTCTAACACCGCCACGGTCACCGGCGGCCCCGACCCGGCCACCCCGACCCGCACGGCCGTCGCCTCCCCCACCGCGTCGCCGTCGCCGCAGGCGAGCCTGTCGGTCTCGAAGGCGCTGCTCACCAACCCGGTCGTCCCCGGGCAGCAGATCCAGTGGCGGGTGAGCGTGACCAACAACGGTCCGTCCCGGGCCCGGAACGTGGTGGTGTCCGACGCCGTGCCCGCCGGTGTGACGGGCGCGTCGATGACGGCTGACAGCGGAGGCGCGACCTGCCCGATCGCGAACGGGACGGCGACCTGTCCGGCGGTGGAGATCTCCGTCGGCCAGACACTCACCTGGACCCTCACGGGAACGCTAGACCCGAACGCGACCGCTACACCCACTAACACTGCGATCGTGACCGGCGGCCCGGATCCCGCGACCCCCACCCACACGGCGGTGGCGTCCCCCACCGCATCGCCGTCGCCGCGGGCCGAGCTGACGGTGTCGAAGTCCCTGCTCACCAGCCCGGTGGTGCCGGGCCGGCAGATCCAGTGGCGGGTCACGGTGACCAACAACGGCCCGTCCCGGGCCCGGAACGTCGTGGTCACGGATGCGGTGCCGGCCGGTGTGACGGGGGCGTCGATGACGGCGGACGTGGGCGGTGCGGCCTGCACGATCGCCAACGGGACGGCGACCTGTCCGGCTGTGGAGATCCCGGTCGGCGGCTCGGTCTCCTGGACGCTCAGCGGCACGCTGGACCCGAACGCGGCCGGTACACCCTCCAACACCGCGACGGTCACCGGCGGCCCGGACCCCGCGACCCCGACGCGCACGGCCGTCGCCTCCCCCACGGCGTCGCCGTCGCCGCAGGCCAACCTGACCGTGTCGAAGGCGCTACTCACCAACCCCGTGGTGCCCGGGCAGCAGATCCAGTGGCGGGTCACTGTGACCAACAACGGCCCGTCCCGGGCCCGGAACGTCGTGGTCACCGACCAGATCCCGGCCCGCGTCACGGGCGCCTCGATGACGGCCGACACCGGAGGCGCGGCCTGCCCGATCGCCAACGGCACGGCCACCTGCCCGGCGGTCGAGCTCGCGGTCGGCCAGTCGCTGAGCTGGACCCTGAGCGGCACGCTCGCCTCCGACGCCACGGTCACGCCGACCAACTCGGCGGTCGTGACGGGCGGCCCCGACCCGGCGACGCCCACCCACACGGCGGTGGCAACCCCGACCGCGTCGCCGTCTCCGCAGGCCAACCTGACGGTGTCGAAGGCGCTGCTGACCAACCCGGTCGTCCCCGGGCAGCAGATCCAGTGGCGGGTGACGGTGACCAACAACGGCCCGTCGCGGGCACGTGACGTCGTCGTCACCGACCGGATCCCGGCCGGGGTGACGGGCGCGTCGATGACGGCCGACGCCGGTGGCGCGGCCTGCCCGATCGCCAACGGCACGGCCACCTGCCCGGCCGTCGAGCTCGACGCCGGTCAGTCGCTGACCTGGACACTGACTGGAACGCTGGATGCGAACGCGACCGTGACACCCTCTAACTCGGTGGTGGTGACGGGCGGCCCCGACCCGGCGACGCCCACCCACACGGCGGTGGCAACCCCGACCGCGTCGCCGTCTCCGCAGGCGAGCCTGGTCGTGTCGAAGGTGCTGGTGACCAACCCGGTGGTGCCCGGTCAGCAGATCCAGTGGCGGGTCAGCGTGACCAACAACGGCCCGTCGACGGCCCGCAACGTCGTGGTGTCCGATGCCGTGCCGGCCGGGGTCACGGGCGCGTCGATGACGGCCGACAGCGGAGGCGCGGCCTGCCCGATCGCGAACGGGACGGCGACCTGTCCGGCGGTGGAGATCCCGGTCGGTCAGACGCTGACCTGGACGCTGACCGGAACGCTAGACCCGAACGCGACCGCTACACCCACTAACACGGCGATCGTGACCGGCGGCCCGGACTCGGCGACCCCGACCCACACCGCCGTGGCGTCCTCGACAGCCACGCCCTCCGCGCAGGCGAACCTGACCGTGTCGAAGTCCCTGCTCACCAACCCCGTGGTGCCCGGACAGCAGATCCAGTGGCGGGTCACGGTGACCAACAACGGCCCGTCCCGGGCGCGTGACGTCGTCGTCAGCGACCAGGTGCCCGCCGGGGTGACCGGTGCTTCGATGACGTCCGACGCCAGCGGCGCGCCGTGCCCGATCACCAACGGCACGGCCACTTGCCCGGCGGTCGAGCTCGCGGTCGGGCAGTCGCTGAGCTGGACGCTCAGCGGCACCCTCGCCTCCGACGCCACGGTCACGCCGACGAACATGGCGGTCGTGACCGGCGGCCCCGACCCTGCCACCCCGACTCACACGGCCGTGGCGACGCCCACGACCACTCCCTCCACACAGGCGAACCTGACGGTCTCGAAGGCGCTGGTGACCAACCCCGTCGTGCCGGGTCAGCAGATCCAGTGGCGGGTCAGCGTGACCAACAACGGTCCGTCGACGGCCCGGAACGTGGTGGTGTCCGATGCCGTTCCCGCCGGTGTGACGGGCGCGTCGATGACGGCCGACGCCGGCGGCGCGGCCTGCCCGATCGCGAACGGGACGGCGACCTGTCCGGCGGTGGAGATCCCCGTCGGCCAGACACTCACCTGGACCCTCACGGGAACGCTAGACGCCAACGCGACCGCTACACCCACTAACACGGCGGTCGTGACCGGCGGCCCCGACCCGGCGACGCCGACCCATACGGCCGTCGCCACGCCCACCGCTACGCCGTCCACGCAGGCGAACCTGACCGTCTCGAAGGCGCTCGTGACCAACCCCGTCGTGCCGGGTCAGCAGATCCAGTGGCAGGTCACGGTGACGAACAACGGCCCGTCCCGGGCACGTGATGTCGTGGTCACCGACCAGGTCCCGGCGGGCGTCACCGGCGCGTCGATGACCGCAGCCGACGGCACCCCGTGCCCGATCGCGAACGGGACGGCGACCTGTCCGGCCGTGGAGATCCCGGTCGGGCAGACGCTGACCTGGACGCTGACCGGCACGCTAGACCCGAACGCGACCGTGACACCCACTAACACGGCGATCGTGACCGGCGGCCCCGACCCGGCCACCCCAACTCACACCGCTGTGGCGACGCCCACGACCACTCCCTCCACACAGGCGAGCCTGACCGTCGCGAAGGCGCTGGTGACGAACCCCGTCGTCCCTGGACAGCAGATCCAGTGGCAGGTGACGGTTACCAACAACGGGCCTTCACGGGCGCGCGACGTCGTCGTCACCGACCAGGTCCCGGCGGGCGTGACGGGTGCGTCGATGACGGCAGCTGATGGCACGCCCTGCCCGATCACCAACGGAACGGCAACGTGTCCGGCTGTGGAGGTCGAGGTCGGCCAGACCCTCACCTGGACCCTCACGGGCACCCTCGACGCCAACGCCACCACCACGCCCACCAACTCGGTTGTGGTGACGGGCGGTCCGGATCCGGCGACCCCCACGCACACGGCTGTGGCGACCCCGACCACGACGCCCGCGCCCCAGGCCAACCTCACCGTGTCCAAGGCACTCGTCACCAACCCGGTCATCCCCGGCCAGCAGATCCAGTGGCAGGTGACCGTCACCAACAACGGGCCCTCACGAGCGCGCGACGTCGTCGTCACCGATCAGGTGCCGGCGGGCGTCACCGGCGCGAGCATGAGCGCCGCCGACGGCACGCCTTGCCCGATCACCAACGGCACCGCGACCTGCCCCGCCGTGGAGATCGAGGTCGGGCAGACACTGACCTGGACGCTCACCGGCACGCTCGACGCCAACGCCACCACCACCCCGACCAACTCCGCAGTGGTCACGGGCGGTCCCGACCCGGCAACGCCCACCCACACAGCCGTGGCGACCCCGACGTCCACCCCCTCTGCGCAGGCGAACCTCACCGTTTCCAAGGCACTCGTGACGAACCCCGTCATCCCCGGCCAGCAGATCCAGTGGCAGGTCACGGTGACCAACAACGGGCCGTCGCGGGCGCGTGACGTCGTCGTCAGCGACCAGATCCCGGCGGGCGTGACCGGCGCCTCGATGGCCGCCGCCGATGGCACCGCCTGCCCGATCACCAACGGCACCGCCACCTGCCCCGCCGTGGAGATCGAGGTCGGCCAGACACTCACCTGGACCCTCACCGGCACCCTCGACCCCAACGCCACCACGACACCGACCAACTCGGCGACCGTGACCGGCGGTCCGGATCCCACAACCCCGACCCACACAGCCGTGGCCACGCCCACGACCACTCCCTCCACGCAGGCGAACCTGACCGTCTCGAAGGCGCTCGTGACCAACCCCGTGGTGCCCGGTCAGCAGATCCAGTGGCAGGTAACCGTCACCAACAACGGGCCCTCCCGGGCGCGTGACGTGGTGGTCAGCGACCAGGTCCCGGCAGGTGTGACAGGCGCGTCGATGGCCGCAGCTGATGGCACGCCCTGCCCGATCGCCAACGGAACGGCCACGTGTCCGGCGGTGGAGATCGAGGTCGGCCAGACACTCACCTGGACCCTCATGGGAACGCTGGACGCCAACGCCACCACGACGCCGACCAACTCGGCGATCGTGACCGGCGGTCCGGATCCCGCGACTCCGACGCACACGGCCGTGGCGACCCCGACCACGACGCCCGCGCCCCAGGCCAACCTCACGGTCGCCAAGACGCTCGTGACGAACCCCGTCATCCCCGGCCAGCAGATCCAGTGGCAGGTCACGGTGACCAACAACGGCCCGTCTCGGGCACGTGATGTGGTGGTCACCGACCAGGTCCCGGCGGGCGTGACCGGCGCGTCTATGGCCGCAGCCGACGGCACGCCGTGCCCGATCACCAACGGAACGGCCACCTGCCCGGCGGTGGAGATCGAGGTCGGCCAGACGCTCACCTGGACGCTCACGGGCACGCTCGACGCCAACGCCACCACCACGCCCACCAACTCGGCCGTGGTGACGGGCGGTCCGGACCCCGCGACCCCGACCCACACCGCAGTGGCAACCCCGACGTCCACCCCCTCTGCGCAGGCGAGCCTCACCGTCTCGAAGGCTCTGGTGACGAACCCGGTCGTGCCGGGTCAGCAGATCCAGTGGCGGGTGTCAGTCACCAATAACGGCCCCTCCCGGGCACGGGACGTCGTCGTCACCGACACCGTCCCCGCCGGCGTCCTCAACCCCGCGATGACGGCGGACGCCGACAGCACCCCCTGCCCGATCGCGAATGGCACAGCGAACTGTCCCGCCGTCGAGATCGAGGTCGGGCAGACGCTCACCTGGACGCTCACGGGCACCCTGGATGCCAACGCCACCACGACCCCGACCAACTCCGCAGTGGTGACGGGTGGTCCGGATCCCGCGACCCCGACCCACACCGCCGTGGCGACCCCGACGTCCACCCCCTCTGCGCAGGCGAGCCTCACCGTCTCGAAGGCTCTGGTGACGAACCCGGTCGTGCCGGGTCAGCAGATCCAGTGGCGGGTGTCGGTGACCAACAACGGTCCCTCGCGGGCACGGGACGTCATCGTCAGCGACCAGGTTCCGGCGGGCGTCACCGGCGCCTCGATGACGGCGGACGCCGACGGCACGCCGTGCCCCATCACCAACGGCACGGCCACCTGCCCGGCAGTGGAGATCGAGGTCGGCCAGACACTCACCTGGACCCTCACGGGAACGCTAGACGCCAACGCGACCGTTACACCCACTAACACGGCAGTCGTGACCGGCGGCCCCGACCCCGCCACCCCGACCCACACCTCCGTGGCCACCCCGACCACGACACCCTCGCCCCAGGCCAACCTCACCGTCGCAAAGGCACTGGTGACCAACCCGGTGGTGCCTGGCCAGCAGATCCAGTGGCAGGTGACCGTCACCAACAACGGGCCGTCTCGGGCCCGTGATGTGGTGGTCACCGACCAGGTGCCGGCGGGCGTGACCGGCGCGAGCATGAGCGCGGCGGACGGCACCCCCTGCCCGATCACCAACGGCACCACGACCTGCCCGGCGGTGGAGATCGAGGTCGGCCAGACGCTCACCTGGACGCTCACCGGCACCCTGGACGCCAACGCCACCACGACCCCGACCAACACGGCGATCGTGACCGGCGGCCCGGATCCCGCGACCCCGACCCACACGGCCGTGGCCACGCCCACGACCACTCCCTCCACGCAGGCCAACCTGACCGTGTCCAAGGCGCTGCTGACCAACCCCGTCGTTCCCGGCCAGCAGATCCAATGGCGGGTGTCGGTCACCAACAACGGCCCCTCCCGGGCACGTGACGTCGTCGTCACCGACCAGGTCCCGGCGGGCGTCACCGGCGCCTCGATGACGGCGGACGCCGACAGCACGCCGTGCCCGATCGCGAATGGCACAGCGACCTGTCCCGCCGTCGAGATCGAGGTCGGGCAGACGCTCACCTGGACGCTCACGGGCACCCTGGATGCCAACGCCACCACGACCCCGACCAACTCCGCGGTGGTGACGGGTGGTCCGGATCCCGCGACCCCGACCCACACGGCCGTGGCCACGCCCACGACCACTCCCTCTACGCAGGCCAGCCTGACGGTGTCCAAGGCGCTGCTGACCAACCCCGTCGTTCCCGGCCAGCAGATCCAGTGGCGGGTGTCGGTCACCAACAACGGCCCCTCCCGAGCGCGTGATGTCGTCGTCACCGACCAGGTCCCGGCCGGCGTGACGGGCACGTCGATGGCAGCCGACGCCGACAGCACGCCGTGCCCGGTCGCGAACGGGACGGCCACCTGCCCGGCGGTGAAGATCGAGGTCGGGCAGACGCTCACCTGGACCCTCACGGGAACGCTAGACCCGAACGCGACCGCTACACCCACTAACACGGCAGTCGTGACCGGCGGCCCCGACCCCGCGACCCCGACCCACACCTCCGTGGCCACCCCGACCACGACGCCCTCGCCCCAGGCCAACCTCACCGTGTCGAAGGCACTCGTCACGAACCCCGTCGTGCCGGGGCAGCAGATCCAGTGGCGCGTGAGTATCACCAACAACGGCCCCTCCCGGGCCCGTGACGTCGTCGTCACCGACACCGTTCCCGCCGGCGTGCTCAACCCCGCGATGGCGGCGGACGCCGACGCCACCCCCTGCCCGATCACCAGCGGCACCGCGACCTGTCCGGCCGTCGAGATCCCGGTCGGCCAGACGCTCACCTGGACGCTGACCGGCACGCTCGACGCCAACGCCACTACCACTCCCGAGAATTCGGCGGTGGTGACGGGCGGCCCAGACCCCGCGACCCCCACGCACACGGCGGTGGCGACCCCAACCACGACGCCCTCGCCCCAGGCCAACCTCACGGTGTCGAAGGCACTCGTGACGAGCCCCGTCGTCCCCGGCCAGCAGATCCAGTGGCAGGTCACGGTGACCAACAACGGGCCCTCCCGAGCCCGTGATGTAGTGGTCACCGACCAGGTCCCGGCGGGCGTCACCGGCGCGAGCATGAGCGCCGCCGACGGCACCCCGTGCCCGATCACCAACGGCACCGCCACCTGCCCCGCCGTCGAGATCGAGGTCGGCCAGACGCTCACCTGGACCCTCACGGGCACGCTCGACGCCAACGCGACCACGACGCCGACCAACACGGCGATCGTGACCGGCGGTCCGGACCCGGCGACCCCGACTCACACGGCCGTCGCGACCCCGACGTCCACGCCCTCCGGGCAGGCGAGCCTGACCGTCGCGAAGACGCTGCTCACCAACCCGGTCGTCCCTGGCCAGCAGATCCAGTGGCAGGTCACGGTGACCAACAACGGGCCCTCGCGGGCACGTGATGTAGTGGTCACCGACCAGGTCCCGGCAGGTGTGACCGGCGCGAGCATGACCGCCGCCGACGGCACCCCCTGCCTGATCACCAACGGCACCGCCACCTGCCCCGCCGTCGAGATCGAGGTCGGCCAGACACTCACCTGGACCCTCACGGGAACGCTCGACCCCAACGCCACCGTGACACCCACTAACTCGGCAGTGGTCACCGGCGGCCCCGACCCGGCCACGCCCACCCACACCACCGTCGCGACCCCGACCACGACACCCTCGCCCCAGGCCAACCTCACCGTCGCGAAGGCCCTGCTCACCAACCCCGTCGTCCCCGGCCAGCAGATCCAGTGGCAGGTCACGGTGACCAACAACGGCCCCTCCCGAGCCCGTGACGTGGTGGTCACCGACCAGGTCCCGACAGGCGTCACCGGCGCGAGCATGACCGCGGCCGACGGCACCCCCTGCCCGATCACCAACGGCACCGCCACCTGCCCCGCCGTCGAGATCCCGGCCGGCCAGACGCTCACCTGGACCCTCACGGGCACGCTCGACCCCAACGCCACCGTGACACCCACTAACTCGGCAGTGGTCACCGGCGGCCCCGACCCGGCCACGCCCACCCACACCACCGTCGCGACCCCGACCACCACGCCCTCGCCCCAGGCCGACCTCGCGATCTCGAAGGTCCTGCTGACCGACCCCGTCGTCCCGGGCCGGCAGATCCAGTGGCGGGTGACGGTCACCAACAACGGGCCGTCCCGGGCGCGTGACGTGGTCGTCGCCGACACCGTCCCCGCCGGCGTGCTCAACCCCGCGATGACGGCGGACGCCGACGGCACGCCCTGCCCGATCACCAACGGCACCGCCACCTGCCCCGCCGTCGAGATCCCGGCCGGCGGCACCGTCTCCTACACCCTCACCGGCACGCTCGACGCCGCCGCGACCGGGGCGCCGGTGAACGTCGCCTCCGTCACCGGCGGGCCGGACCCGGATCCGTCGGACAACACCGCGACCGCCACCCCGACCGGGCCGGTCCAGCCGAACGCGCGCCTCACCGTCTCGAAGGTCCTGCTGACCGACCCCGTCGTGCCCGGGCAGCGGATCCAGTGGCGGGTGGCGGTGACCGACAACGGGCCGTCGACCGCCCGCGGTGTCGTCCTCAGCGACCGGATCCCGGCCCAGGTGCTCGGCGCCACGGTGACCGTGGACGCCACCGGGGCTGCCTGCCCGATCGCCGACGGCACGGCGACCTGCCCGGCGGTGGACATCGCGGTCGGTGCGACGGCGACCTTCACCGTCGCGGGCACGCTCGACCCCGCCGCCACCTCGGTGCCGGTCAACACCGCCACCGTGACCGGCGGGCCGGATCTGGCCACGCCCACCCACACGGCGGTCGCCTCGCCGACTGTCACGCCGTCGCCGCAGGCCGCGCTGACCGTCTCCAAGGTGCTGCTGACCTCGCCCGTGGTGGCCGGTGCGCCGATCGCCTGGCGGGTGTCCGTCACCAATGACGGCCCCTCCCGGGCCCGTGACGTCGTCGTCAGCGACCGGTTCCCCCGGCAGCTGGACGCCCCGGTGATGACCGCCGACGCGGACGGCAGCCGCTGCCCGGCCGCCGACGGGGTCGCGACCTGCCCGGCCATCGAGCTGGCCGTCGGGGCGACGGCGACGTACACGGTCTCCGGCACGCTCTCGCCGGACGCCACCGAGGTGCCGGTGAACTCGGCCCTCGTCACCGGCGGGCCCGACCCGGCCACGCCGACGCACGCCGCGACCGCCACCCCGAGCGAGCCGATCACCGTCCGGCACGACCTGCGGCTGGACAAGCAGGTCTCCCCGGCCAGTCCGAACCCCGGGGACACGGTCACCTACACCGTCACCGCGACCAACCTGGCCACCGGCACCTACCACGGCGCCACCGTCGTGGACGACTTCACCGGGGTGCTGGGCGCCGCGGCGTACGCGGGTGACGCCCGGGCCACCGCCGGGCGGGTCGACTACAGCCGGCCGCTGCTGACCTGGACGCTCGACCTGCGCCCGGGTGCCACCGAGACCCTCACCTACACCTTCACGGTCGGGACGGGGACCGGCGGGCAGCAGCTCGTCAACCGGGTGGTGTCGCTCGGGGACGGGAGCAACTGCCCGGCCGCGTCCGCCCGGTCGGTCCGGGCCGCCCGGGCGGCGGCGGACGGGTCGGCCGGCGGCGGGAGCTGCACCACCAGCAGCACCGTCAACCCGCCGAAGCCGTCGCCGTCGCCGAAGCCCAGCCCGACGGGCGGTCCGCTGCCGCCGACCGGGTCGGGCGGATCGGGCTCCGCCGGGCTGGTCGCGGCCCTGGCGCTCGCCGCCGGCGGTCTGCTGATCGCACTGCGCCGGAGCCGCCGCTGACCGTGCTCCGACGGCGCCGGGGCCGCGTCCGCCCGCCGGGGTCCTCCCCCGGCCCGCGGGCGCGGCCCCGGCGCCGGGGTGGGGTGCCGGGGGTGCTGGGAGGGTGCTGGAAGGGTGACTGGTGACGCCGTCGGCGCGGGACCTCCCACAGCGGATCCAGGCGAAGTGTCACTATCTGGGGCGTATCCGGCACCCACCGGGCCGGACCGCTCATCCCTGAGGAGGACTCCGCATGCGCCGTCGCACGCCTCGCCCCGTCCCGCTCGCGGTCCCCGCGCTCGCTCCCGCGCTCGCCCTGGCGTTCGCCCTCGCGCCGCTGGCGGGCTGTGCGGGGCCGTCCGACGACGGCTCCGGCGGTGACGGCGGTGCCGCCCCCGCGGCCGCGGCGGCTCCTGCGGCGCCCCCGCCGGAGCGGCCGTTCGGTCCGAGCTGCGCCACCCTGCCCACCGACGGTCCCGGCAGCCTGGAGGCGATCGGGGGCGTCCCGGTCCTGTCGGCGATCGACCGGACCAGCGACCTCACCACGATGTCCGGGCTGATCAAGACCGCCAAGGCCAAGGACCTGTTCGACTCGATGGACAACGTCACGGTCTTCGCGCCGAACGACGCGGCCTTCGCCAAGCTGCCGGAGGACCAGCGGAAGGCGCTCGGCACCCAGCCGGGGGCGAGCGACCTGCTGCGCCGGCTGATCGTGGTCCGCGACCTCCGCAAGGCCGACTTGGCGGACAAGTCCTACACCTCGCTGCAGGGCGCGGCGCTCAAGGCCACGGGCAGCGGGGACGACTACCGGATCGGCGGCGCCCGCGTGGTGTGCGGGAGCATCCGGACGGCGAACGCGCGGCTCGCGGTGCTGGACCAGGTGCCGACGTCCGGGTGAGCGCGACGGGCGCTGACGACGGCACGGCGGCCCGGGCGGGTCGCCGTGCCGGGGGTGGTCAGGGGGCGATCGGCAGCTGGCGCTTGTGCTCGGTCAGGCGGTAGCGGTTGACGATGATCTCGAAGGCCCGGCCGTCGACCGGCTTGCCCTCCAGGAAGTCGTCGATGTCGTCGTAGGTGACGCCGAGCGCGTCCTCGTCGGCCTTGCCCGGGTCGAGGGTCTCCAGGTCGGCGGTCGGGACCTTCCAGACCAGCTCGGCGGGCGCGCCCAGGGCCTGCGCGACGGCGCGCACCCGGCGCTTGGTGAGGCCGGTCAGCGGGACCAGGTCGGCGGCGCCGTCGCCGAACTTGGTGAAGAAGCCCGAGACGGCCTCGGCGGCGTGGTCGGTGCCGACCACCAGGCCGTTGGCCGCGCCGGCCACCGCGTACTGGGCGATCATGCGCTGGCGGGCCTTGATGTTGCCGGTCACGAAGTCCTGGTGCGCGGCGTCGCGGAAGGTCACGCCGGCGGCCAGCGCGGCCTCGGCGGCCGCGTCGCTGGCCGGCTTGACGTCCACCGTCAGCACCTCGTCGGCCTGGATGAAGGACAGCGCGAGCTGGGCGTCGCGCTCGTCGGCCTGGACGCCGTAGGGCAGGCGCATCGCGTAGAAGCGCGCCTCGTGCCCGGCGGCACGGGCCCGCTCGACCGCGAGCTGGCAGAGCCGGCCGGCGGTGGTGGAGTCGACGCCGCCGCTGATGCCGAGCACCAGGGAGCGCAGGCCGGTGGAGACCAGCCGCTCGGTGAGGAAGGCCACCCGGCGCTCGATCTCCAGCTCCGGGTCGAAGGTCTCGGCGACCTGGAGGTCCCGGGCGATCTCCTGCTGCTGGGCGATGGACGCCGCCTCGCTCACGTCTGCTCCTTGTGCCGGTCGGTCCACGATGTGCTGGGTGCTGCGACGCCACCCTACCCAGGGGCCCGCCCGACCCCGAAAAACCCCTCCGCCGACGCAGGCCTCCGACCTCGGGCCGGTCAGGCCCAGGGCGGGCGGCCCGTGCCCTCCGCCCAGAGGGCGAGCGCCCGCCGGTCGACCACCCGGATGCCGACCTGGTCGCAGAACGCCGTGGCGGCCTTGGTGAGGGAGCTGGTGGTGACCACGGCCGCGAGGTCGCAGCGGTGGACGTCGCGGTAGGTGCCGTTGACCTTCTGCACGTCCTCGGAGCCGACGAAGGTCCGCGGCCCGTACCGCTTGGCCTGGATCAGCAGCCGCTGCCCGGCCGGGGTGGTCGCCAGGACGTCGGCCGCGAGGTCGCCGGCCCCGCCGACCACCGTCACCTTTGTGCAGCCGTCCCGCCGGCACAGGTCCGCCAGGGCGTGTTCGAAGGCCTTCGGGGTCATGCTCAGGAACGGGCCGATGTGGCGCAGCTGCGCGACCCGGGCGGCCAGCTCCCGGCGGCGGGCCAGTGTCCGGACCCGCAGGACGACGGCGGCCACCAGCGCGGCGCCCGCCAGCAGCACGCCGAGCAGCAGCAGGTGGCGGGCCAGCCAGCTGAGCACCGCGGAGACCAGGGCGACCACGGCCAGCGCCGCCGCCATCAGGATCAGCGCGTTCTCCCGGGCCCGCCGCAGCCGGCGGGCGGTGGAACGGCGGCGACGGCGTACCGGCCTGCGGGCCACGGGCTCCCCTCTCCGACCACGGTGTGTCCGCGGCGTGTCGGCGAGCCTAGGAGCCGTCGGCCCGGGCCGCAGGGGATCCGGGCGAACTCCGCCCGGGCCGCGAGCGGGTTGACCGGATCGCAACGGTCAGCGGCCGAACCTTGGGTCCGGGCCGGAAGGGTCGTGTCTCCGGGCCGGACGGACCTCGGCTCCGTGACGGAAGGTCAGCGCGGCTGCGCGGGCTGCGACCGGACGCGGCCACGGGCGCCTCCGGAGCCCCAGGAGTCACCAACTGCCGCTCCTAATGGATTCGTTGATATGCCCGTCCGCACTCGATCACCGGATCGTCGCCCGGTAAACCTGACTTGACGTGTATTCACGCGACTACCATACCGACGGGGACTCCTACAAGAGCCCATGGAACCCGAGCGACGAAGGAGAATGTGCAACGTTCAAGGGCCGCCCGGCCACACGTGAGTGAGATCACGCCAAACTTCGATCCGACGGCGTACCGGGGCCGCCGGGCCGGTGTTCCGGCCCCCTGAACAGGCGGAGCGGCGGCCGCCCCGCCCGGCGGACATGATCGCACGTCAGCACGCCATACCAAGAGGGGCGTCACCGATCTAGACCTTCTCTCGGGGTGATTTACAAGTAGTCTGTCGTCAACCGCACGAGAACCCTCGGGACTCTCCGGGTTCAATCCCGGAAGCATGTCGATTCTCGAGCGATCCACACGTTTATTCATTACTGGGGGTGACTTGTGGCGAGGGGTCACGCAATGAATTTCCAGGTCCTCGGGCCGTTAGCGGTCCAGGCCGACGGAATACCAGTGAATCCAGGATCGGCGCGCCAGCGGGCGGTTTTGTCCGCCCTTCTTCTGACGCCGGGTCGGCCGGTGACGGCGGAGCAGCTCACCGAGGCCGTCTGGCCGAGGAACCCTCCGAACGACGTCATGGCGAACCTGCACAGCTACGTGTCCAACCTCCGGCGGCTGCTGGAGCCGAACCGGCCCCCCAGATGCCGGGACACCGTGATCCGCCGGGAGCCGAACGGCTACGTGCTCGCGGTCAACGCCGACTGCATCGACGCGGCCCTCTTCGAGCGCCTGCTGCACGAGGGCAGGCGGCTGCTCCAGTCGGGGCTGCCGCAGAAGGCCGGCCGGACGCTGGGGAGCGCGTTGGCGCTGTGGCGGGGGTCGGCCTACCCGGAGGTGAGCGACTACGCGCTCGGAGCACAAGCGGCCTCGCGCTTTGAGGAGTTGAGGCTGCTGGCGCTGGAGAGCCTGTGGGAGGCCAAGCTGTCCGAGGAGCGCGACTTCTCGGTGGTGGCCGCCGAGCTGCCCGCGCTCACCCTGCGCTTCCCGACCCGGGAGCGGTTCAGCTGGCTGCTGATGAAGGCGCTGTATCGGTCCGGGCGGCGGGCCGAGGCGATCGACGCCTATCACCGGACGCGGCGGACCCTGGCCGAGGAGTACGGCGTGGATCCGGGCGCGGAGTTGCAGGAACTGTTCGGCTCGATCCTGCGCGGCGATCCCGTCGCGGGCTGCGCGTGAGCGCGGCGCGGCGGTAGGGTCCCGCCGACTGCCCGGTGGTGACGGGCGTCACGCCCGTCGCCACCGGGCGCTTTCTTTGCCCGATTGACTGACATGAGCATGACCTGACACTTTCTGTCGCCACGCGAACCCCCCGTGGCGCCGCCACGTCCGCTCCAAGACTCCTCCAAGTCGGCTCCAAGTCGCCGCCAAGTCGCTCCCAAGATCGTTCTGACAGTCTTCGGTCACCGAAGGGATAGATCGACATGAGGCGGCGACGGCCGCCCTGAGCGTCATGCCCCCGTCGTCGTCTGCTCCGGCAGACCGGGCAGCAGATCGAGACCACGAGGAAGGCCGAGTACGCAGTGCCCCAGACGAGTTGTGAGGACGCCCAGGTCGCCGTCGTCGGACTCTCCGGCCCGACGCCCGCCGCCGGAAACGACCAGCCGGGCCACACCGGCCCCGACGGCGGCGCCGCGTTCTTCGGGGTGCCGGCCGCCCGGTCCGCCGGGTTCGGCCCCGCGGACTGGCACCTGCTGGAACTCGCCTGGAGCGCGCTGGAGGACGCCGGGATCGTCCCCGCCACGCTGAGCGGCGACGGTGGTCGTGCGGGGGTGTTCCTCGCCGCACCGTCGCAGCAGCGCTCGGCGGAGCGGCTCGCCGACGTCCTGGACCTCCACGGCCCGCGGGTGGCCGTCGACGCGGCGGACCCGGGCCTGCGGGTGGCCGTCGACGCGGCGGCAGCGAGCCTGCGGCGGGGCGAGTGCGACCTCGCCCTCGTCGGGGACGGCGAGACCGTCCTCGCGGTGCTGCGACGGCTGCCGGAGGCGCAGCGCGACGGGGACCGGATCCACGGTGTGGTCACCCGTGGCGAGAACGCCCAGCGCGAGACCGGAAAGCATGGCAGCTCCGGCAGCTCCGGCGTCCTCCAACTGCTGGGAGCCGAGCCGACCGGTGCCGCCGCTCCCCCGGCCGCCGCCGCCACCCGGCCCGCCGCCCGGCCGCCGCTCGCCACCGCCCGGACCCCGCTGCTCCTCTCCGCCCGCAGCGACGCCGCCCTGCGCGCCCAGGCGCGGGCGCTGCACGAGCGGTGGGAGGCCGACCCGGCGCTCCGACTCGCCGATGTCGGCTACTCACTGGCCGCGACCAGGACGGCGTTCGAGCAGCGCGCCGTCCTGGTCGCCGAGGACCGTGAGGACGCCCTGCGCGGCCTGCGCGCGCTCGCCGAGGGCGCGTTCGACCCGGCGCTGGTGCGCGGCGGCGCGGTGCTCGGTGACACAGTGGGCGGCGGGCGGCCCGGGCCGGTGTTCGTCTTCCCCGGCCAGGGGACGCAGTGGCAGGGCATGGCGCTCGAACTGCTGGAGTCCTCGGAGCCGTTCCGCGAGCAGCTGGAGGCCTGCGAGGCCGCGCTCTCGCCGCACGTGCCGTGGTCGCTGACCGAGGTGCTGCGCGGCGCGCCGGGCGCGCCCGCCCCGGTGGCGGTGGACGTCGTCCAGCCGGTCCTGTTCGCCGTGATGGTCTCGCTGGCGGCGCTGTGGCGCGCCTGCGGCGTCACGCCCGCCGCCGTGGTGGGCGCCAGCCTCGGTGAGATCGCGGCCGCCCACGTCGCCGGTGCGCTCAGCCTGGACGACGCCGCCAAGGTGGTCGCGCTGTGGAGCCGGGCGCAGGCCGCCGCGGCCGGTCAGGGCGACCTGGCCTCCGTCCTGCTGCCCCGCGAGGAGCTGGCGGCGCGGCTGGCCGGCCGGTCCGGGCTGGTCGTGGCCGGGACCAACGGCCCGCGCTCCGCCCTGTTCTCCGGCGACCGGGAGGCCGTCGACGAGCTGCTCGCCGAGCTGGCCGCCGAGGGCGTCCGGGCACGGCGGCTGAGCAACGGCCTCCCCGCTCACTCGCCCGGGCTGCGTCTCGACCGCGAGCTCGTCCTCGACGGCCTCGCCGCCGTCCGCCCGCAGGCCGCCACCGTGCCGTTCTACTCCTCGCTCACCGGCGGGCTGCTGGCCCCGTCGGCACTCGACGCCGCGTACTGGGTCCGCAACATCACCAGTGAGATCCGGTTCGAGGACGCCACCCGCGCGCTGCTGGCCGACGGGCACCGGCTGTTCCTGGAGGTCAGCCCGCACCCGGGCCTGCTCGGGGGGCTGCAGGAGACGCTGGACGACACGGGCCTGACGGGCGAGGCCGCCGTCGTCGGCACCCTGCGCCGCGACCAGGGCGGGGCGGACCGGCTGCTCGCCTCGCTCGCCGAGCTGCACGTCCGGGGGGCCGCGCCGGACTGGACGGCCGTCCTCGGCGGGGACGGCGCCCGGCGCGTCCCGCTGCCGACCTACCCGTTCGGTGCCGCCACGGGTCCGGACGCCGACCGTCCCGGCGCCGCCGCCGCGGTGGCCGACCGGTCCGAGGCCGAACAGCGCCGGTGGGTCGACGAGCTAGTGCGGGCCGGGGTCGCGGCGCTGCGCGGCCCCTCGGCCGCCGGGGCCGCCGACGACCGCCCGTTCCGCGAGCTCGGCTTCGACTCGGCGATGGCCGTCGAGCTGCGCAACCGGCTGATGACGGCGACCGGCCTGCCGCTGCCGCTCACGCTGCTCTTCGACCGCCCGTCACCGCAGGCCCTCAAGGCCTACCTGCTCGCCCGGCTGACCGGGGCGCCCGTCTCGGACGCGGATGTGGAGGAGGCGGGGACGGTCGACCCGCAGGAGCCGATCGCGATCGTCGCGATGGCCTGCCGGTTCCCCGGCGAGGTCCGAAGCCCCGAGGACCTGTGGCAGCTGGTCGCGGACGGCCGGGACGCCATCTCCCCGTTCCCCGACAACCGCGGCTGGGACCTCGACGCGCTGTACGACGCCGACCCCGCCCGCGGCGGCCGCAGCTACGTCCGCGAGGGCGGCTTCCTGCACGACGCCGACGGCTTCGACCCGGCGTTCTTCGGCATCTCGCCGCGCGAGGCGCTGGCGATGGAGCCGCAGCAGCGGCTGCTGCTGGAGACCTCCTGGGAGGCCTTCGAGCGCGCCGGCATCACCCCGGACTCGCTGCGCGGCACCCGGACCGGCGTCTACGTCGGCGCGATGACGCAGGACTACGGCACCCGCATGCACGAGGCGAACGGCCTCGTCGAGGGGCACGTCCTCACCGGCACCACGGTGAGCGTCCTCTCCGGGCGGCTGGCCTACGCGTACGGGCTTGAGGGCCCGGCGATCACGGTCGACACGGCGTGCTCCTCCTCGCTGGTCGCTCTGCACCTGGCCTGCCAGTCGCTGCGCCGGGGCGAGTGCTCGACGGCGCTCGCCGGCGGGGCGGCCGTGATGTCCCTGCCCGGCATGTTCGTGGAGTTCAGCCGCCAGCGCGGCCTCTCCCCCGACGGCCGCTGCAAGGCCTTCGGCGCCACGGCGGACGGGACCGGCTGGGGCGAGGGCGTCGGTGTGGTGCTGCTGGAGCGGCTCTCGGACGCCCGGCGGCTCGGGCACCGAATCCTCGCGGTGGTGCGCGGCTCGGCGGTCAACCAGGACGGCGCCTCCAACGGGCTGTCCGCGCCGAACGGTCTGGCCCAGCAGCGGGTGATCCGGACCGCCCTCGCCGAGGCCGGGCTGTCGGCCGCCGAGGTCGACGCGGTGGAGGCGCACGGCACCGGGACCCGGCTGGGCGACCCGATCGAGGCGGAGGCGCTGCTGGCCACGTACGGCCAGGGGCGGGACGCCGAACGGCCGCTCCGGCTGGGGTCGTTGAAGTCCAACATCGGGCACACCCAGGCCGCGGCCGGCGTGGCCGGGGTGATCAAGATGGTGATGGCGCTGCGCAACGGCGTCCTGCCGCGCACCCTGCACGCGGACGAGCCGACGCCGCACGTCGACTGGTCGACGGGTGCGGTCGAGCTGCTGACGGAGGCGCAGAAGTGGCCGGCCGGGGAGCGGACCCGGCGGGCCGCCGTCTCCTCGTTCGGGATCAGCGGGACCAATGCGCACCTGATCCTGGAGGAGGCGCCGGAGGTCGAGACGGCTCCCGAGGAAGCTCCCGCGCCGTCGGCGGTCGTGCCCTGGGTGCTGTCCGCGCGGACACCGGACGCCCTGCGGGCGCAGGCCGAGCAGCTGCGGGCCGCCGTGGAGGCGCACCCCGAGTGGGAACCGGCCCGGGTGGCGGGCGCGTTGGCGTCCGGCCGGGCGGTCTTCGAGCAGCGCGCGGTGGTCGTCGGCGAGAGCCGGGCCGAGCTGCTGAGCGGCCTCGCGGCCGTCGCGGAAGGCACGGGCGTCGGTGGCGGTGACTTCGACCGGCCGGTGTTCGTCTTCCCCGGGCAGGGCTCGCAGTGGATCGGCATGGGCGCCGAACTCCTGGACGCCTCACCGGTGTTCGCCGAGTCGATCGCCCGCTGCGAGGCCGCGCTGGCCCCGCACGTCGACTGGTCGCTGACCGAGGTGCTGCGCGGGGGCGACGACCTCACCCGCGTCGACGTCGTCCAGCCCGCACTCTTCGCGGTGATGGTCTCGCTGGCCGAGGTCTGGCGTTCCTTCGGCATCGAGCCCGCCGCCGTCATCGGCCACTCCCAGGGCGAGATCGCCGCCGCCACCGTCGCCGGCGCTTTGACGTTGGAGGACGGGGCGCGGATCGCCGCCCTGCGCAGCCGGGCGATCCTGGCGATCGCCGGACGCGGTGCCATGGCCTCCCTTCCGCTCGACCGCACCCGGACCACCGAGCTGCTGGAGCCCTGGCAGGGCCGGATCGGGATCGCCGCGCACAACGGTCCGACGCTGACCGTCATCGCGGGCGACCAGGACGCGGTCGCGGAGCTCCTCGCCCGCTGCGAGGAGCAGGAGATCCGGGCCCGTCGGATCGACGTCGACTACGCCTCGCACACCCACCACGTCGAGGCCATCCGCGCCGATCTCGCGGAGCGGCTGGCCGGGATCGCTCCCCGGGCCGCCGCCGTGCCGTTCTACTCGACCGTCACCGGCGCCCCGATCGACACGACGAGCCTCACCGCCGACTACTGGTACACCAATCTGCGGCAGACCGTCCTGCTCACGGACGCGCTGCTCGCCGCGCACGCCGACGGCCACCGCGTCTTCGTCGAGGCCACCCCGCACCCCGTCCTCACCCCGGCCGTCGAGGAGACCCTCGACGGCGTGTTCACCACCGGGACCCTGCGCCGCAACGACGGCGGCCTCCACCGCCTGTTCACCTCCCTCGCCGAGGCCCACCTCCACGGCGCCCCCGTCGACTGGCAGGCCCTCCTGCCCGACGGCGGCACCCCGATCGACCTCCCCACCTACCCCTTCCAGCGCGAGCGCTTCTGGCTCGACGCCCCCACGCCCACCGGGGATGTCCGCACCACCGGCCTCGACTCCGCCGAACACCCGCTGCTCGGCGCGGTGCTGCCGCTCGCCGACGAGGACGAGCTCGTCCTCACCGGCCTGGTCTCCACCGCCACCCACCCCTGGCTGGCCGACCACGCCGTCTGGGACACCGTCCTCGCCCCCGGCACCTCCCTCGTCGAACTCGCCCTGCACGCCGGGGACCTGGTCGGCTGCGCACACCTCGACGAGCTGACGCTGGAGGCCCCGCTCACCCTCCCCGAGCGGCAGGCCGTCCGCCTCCAGGTCCGCGTGGGCGCGCCGGACGACAGCGGCCGCCGTCCGGTCACCATCCACTCCGCCCCCGGCAGCGACGCCGAGGCCCGCTGGACCAGGCACGCGACCGGTGTCCTGGCGGCGGCGGACCCGGCTCCCGCCGCCCCGGCGGACGCCTGGCCGGCGACGCTCGACCCGGCCGGGACGCTCTACGACCGGCTGGCCGCGGTCGGCTTCGACTACGGCCCGGCGTTCCAGGGCCTGCGGGCCGTCGGCCGGCGCGGGGACGAGATCCTCGCCGAGGTCGTCCTGCCGTCCGACCGCCACGACGACGGCTTCGGCCTCCACCCCGCCCTGCTGGACGCGGCCCTGCACGCCTGCCTGCTGGAGGGCTCCGACGGCGTCCGGCTGCCGTTCTCCTGGTCCGACGTCGCCGTCCACGCCACGGCGGCCACCGCCCTGCGCGTGCGGCTCACGCCCACCGGGCCGGACACCGTCGCCCTCTCGGCGACCGACGAGAGCGGCCGACCGGTGGTCTCGGTCGGCTCGCTGACGCTCCGTCCGGTCACCCCCGAGCAGTTCAGCGCCGCCGCCCACGGCCGACAGGGCTCGCTCTACCAGGTGGACTGGGCTCCGCTGCCCGCCCACTCCGGCCCGGCCGACGGGCCCGCGCCGCTGCTCCTCCCGACCGACGACGCCGGGTACGCCCGGCCGGAGGACCTGCTCGCCGTCCCGACTCCGCCGCCGGCCACGGTGGTGGCGGCCTTCCCGCCCACCACCGGTGTGAATGCCCCGCTCGTCCACGCGGCGGCCGGGCGCGCGCTGGCGCTCCTGCAGGCCTGGCTCACCGAGGAGCGGTTCGCCGGCTCCCGGCTCGTGCTGCTCACCCGGGGTGCGGTGGCCGTCGATCCGGCGGAGGAGGTCACGGACCTCGTCCACGCCCCGCTCTGGGGCCTGGTCCGGTCCGCACAGTCGGAGAACCCCGGCCGCCTGGTGCTGGCCGACGTCGACGAGCACCCCGACTCCTGGCCGGCGCTGGTCCGGGCGCTCTCCTCGGCGGAGCCCCAGCTGGCCGTCCGGGCGGGCCGGGTGTCGGCCGCCCGGCTGGCGACCGCCGTGCCGGGGTCGTCCGAGGCCACGGAGGCGACGGACCCGTTCGGCCCGACCGGCACCGTGCTGGTGACCGGCGGCACCGGACTGCTGGGCGGCCTGTTCGCCCGCCACCTGGTGACCCGCCACGGCGTCCGGCACCTGCTGCTGGTCAGCCGGCAGGGCCTCGCCGCCGAGGGCGCGGCGGACCTGCGGGACGAACTCACCGCGGCGGGCGCCACGGTGACCGTCACCGCGTGCGACACCGCCGACCGGGACGCGCTCGCCGCCGTCCTCGCCGCGGTGCCCGCCGAGCAGCCGCTGACCGGCGTGGTCCACACGGCGGGCGTCCTGGACGACGGCGTGCTCACCGCCCTCACCCCCGACCGGGTGGCGACGGTGCTGCGGCCCAAGGTCGACGCGGCCTGGCACCTGCACGAGCTGACCCGCGGCGACGACCTGCGCGCCTTCGTCCTCTTCTCCTCCGCCGCCGGTGTCCTCGGCCAGGCCGGCCAGTCGAGCTACGCGGCGGCCAACGCCTTCCTGGACGCCCTCGCGCAGCGGCGCCGGGCGGACGGCCTGCCCGCGCACGCCCTGGCCTGGGGCCTGTGGGCCGAGGCCGGCGGCATGACCGGCCACCTCGCCGAGGCCGACCTCCGCCGGCTGGGCCGCACCGGCCTGGCCGGCCTCCCGACCGACCAGGGCCTCGCGCTCTTCGACGCGGCGCTGCGGACCGACCGCGCGGTGCTGGTCCCCGCCCGCCTGGACACCGCGGCCCTGCGGGCCCAGGCCGAGGTTCCGCCGCTGCTCGGCGGCCTGGTCCGGGCACCGCGACGCCACACGGCCGCCGCACCACAGACCGTGACGCTCGGGCAGCGGCTCGCCGGACTGGAGCCGGCGGAGCGCGGCCGCGCCCTGCTCGACCTGGTCCGGACCGAGGTGGCGGCCGTCCTCGGCTACGCCTCCCCGGACCGGGTCGACCCCGACCGCGGGTTCCTCGACCTCGGTCTTGACTCCCTCACCGCGCTCGAACTGCGCAACCGGCTCGGCCGGGAGACCGGCACCCGGCTGCCCGCCACCCTGATCTTCGACCACCCGACCCCGGCCGCCGTGGCCCGCCACCTGGAGCACGAGGCGTTCCCGGCGGACCGGACGGCGGCCGAACCGGAGCCCGGCGAGGCCGACGAGGTCGAGGAGGGCGAGTTCCGGCAGGCCCTGGCCGCGATCCCGCTGGCCCGCTTCCAGGAGGCCGGACTCGTCCGCACCCTCCTCCGACTCGCGGACACCACCGGCGAACCGGCGGCGGACACCGACGAGCCGGAGACCGGCAACGCACTCGACACGATGGACCTGGACAGCCTCGTCCGCATGGCCCTCGGTGGCAACTGATCACGACGCGTCCCCCCACTACGGCACCGAGTTTCGGAGTTCGCGATGACCGCATCCAGTGAAGAAGTCGTCAAGGCGCTGCGAGCCTCCCTCAAGGAGGCCGAGCTGCTGCGGCAGCAGAACCGGAAGCTGACCGCCGCGGCCACCGACCCGATCGCCATCGTCGGCATGGCCTGCCGCTACCCCGGCGGCGTCGCCTCTCCCGAGGAGCTCTGGCAGCTGGTCGCGAGCGGCACCGACGCGATCACCCCGTTCCCGACCGACCGCGGCTGGGACCTGGACGCGCTGTACGACCCCGACCCCGAGGCGATCGGCAAGACGTACACCCGGGGCGGCGGCTTCCTGCACGAGGCCCCGCTGTTCGACCCGGACTTCTTCGGCATCTCGCCGCGCGAGGCCGTGGCCATGCACCCGCAGCAGCGGCTGCTGCTGGAGACCTCATGGGAGGCCTTCGAACAGGCCGGCATCGACCCCGCCTCGGTGCGCGGCAGCCGGACCGGCGTGTTCGCCGGCGTGATGCACCAGGACTACGCCGCCGGCCTGCGCGAGACCCCCGACGACCTTGAGGGCTACCTGATGACGGGCAGCCTCGGCAGCGTGGTGTCCGGGCGGGTCGCCTACACCCTGGGCCTGGAGGGCCCGGCGGTGACGGTGGACACCGCGTGCTCTTCCTCGCTGGTCGCCCTGCACCTCGCGGGGCAGTCGCTGCGCAACGGCGAGTGCACGCTGGCCCTGGTCGGCGGCGTCACCGTGATGACCGGGCCGACCGGCTTCGTCGAGTTCAGCCGCCAGCGCGCGCTCTCCCCCGACGGCCGCTGCCGCGCCTTCGCCGCCTCGGCGGACGGGACCGGCTGGTCGGAGGGCGTGGGCATCCTGCTGCTAGAGCGGCTGTCGGACGCCCGGCGCAACGGCCACCGGGTAATGGCCGTGGTGCGCGGTTCGGCGATCAACCAGGACGGCAGCAGCAGCGGCTTCTCCGCCCCGAACGGGCCGGCCCAGCAGCGGGCGATCCGGGACGCGCTGAAGAACGCCCGGCTTGCCGCCGAGGACGTGGACGCGGTGGAGGCGCACGGCACCGGCACCCGGCTCGGCGACCCGATCGAGGCGCAGGCGGTGCTGGCGACGTACGGGCAGTCGCGGGAGGCCGAACGGCCGCTGCTGCTGGGGTCGTTGAAGTCCAACATCGGGCACACCCAGGCGGCGGCGGGTGTGGCCGGTGTGATCAAGATGGTGATGGCGATGCGGCACGGTGTGCTGCCGCGCACCCTGCACGTGGACGCGCCGAGCCCGCACGTCGACTGGTCCTCCGGGGCGATCGAGCTGCTCACCGAGGAGCGGCCGTGGCCGGCGGGCGAGCGGACCCGGCGGGCGGCGGTGTCCTCGTTCGGGATCAGTGGGACGAACGCGCACGTGATCTTGGAGGAGGCCCCGGAGGTCGACGAGGCTGAGCCCTCGGTCGCTGCGCCGCCGTCGGCCGTGGTGCCGTGGGTGCTCTCGGCACGCACCCCCGAGGCGCTGCGCGAGCACGCCGGACGGCTGGCCGCCTACCTCGACCGGCACCCCGACGCCGACCTGCGCGCCGTCGGACACACCCTCCTGACCGCCCGCACCACCCACGACCACCGCGCCGTCGCGCTGGGCAGCACTCCGCAGGAACTCCGCGCCCACCTCACCGCGCTCGCCGACGACCCCAACCCCGGCACCCCCGCCGGGACGTTCGAGCGGCCCGTGTTCGTCTTCCCCGGGCAGGGCTCGCAGTGGATCGGGATGGGCGCCGAACTCCTGGACACCTCACCGGTGTTCGCCGACTCCATCGCCCGCTGCGAGGCCGCGCTCGCGCCGCACGTGGACTGGTCGCTGACCGAGGTGCTGCGCGGCGGCGACGACCTCACCCGCGTCGACGTCGTCCAGCCCGCGCTGTTCGCCGTCATGGTGTCGCTGGCCGAGGTCTGGCGCTCGCTCGGGATTCAGCCCGCCGCCGTCATCGGGCACTCCCAGGGCGAGATCGCCGCCGCCACTGTCGCGGGAGCGCTCACCCTGGAGGACGGGGCCCGCATCGCCGCCCTGCGCAGCCGGGCGATCCTGGCGATCGCCGGACGCGGCGGCATGGCCTCACTCCCCCTCGACCGCGCTCAGACCACCGAACTGCTGGCGCCCTGGGACGGACGCCTCGGCATCGCCGCCCACAACGGGCCCACCAGCACCGTCATCGCCGGCGACGACGACGCCCTCACCGAACTCCTCGCCCACTGCGAGGAACAGGAGATCCGCGCCCGCCGGATCGACGTCGACTACGCCTCCCACACCCACCACGTCGAAGCCATCCGCACCGAGCTGGCGGAGAAGCTGGCCGGGATCGCTCCCCGCCCCGCGACCGTGCCGTTCTACTCCACCGTCACCGGTGCCCTGATCGACACCACGAAGCTCACGGCGGACTACTGGTACACCAACCTGCGCCAGCCCGTCCTCCTCACCGACACGCTCCGGGCCGCCCACGACGACGGCCACCACGTCTACGTCGAGACCAGCCCCCACCCCGTCCTCACCCCGGCCATCGACGACACCCTCGACCCGGTCCTCACCACCGGCACCCTCCGCCGCAACGACGGCACCTGGACCCGCCTCCTCACCTCCCTCGCCCACCTCCACACCCACGGCCACCCCGTCGACTGGACCCCCCACCTCCACCCCGGCACCCACCCCGACCTCCCCACCTACCCCTTCCAACGCAAGCACCTGTGGATCATGGAAGCGGCCACCTCCGCGCCCGCCGGTCCGCCGGCGACCAGCGCGGCGGACGCGAGCTTCTGGGAGGCCGTGGAGGAGCAGGACGTCGCCGCCGTGGCGGCCACTCTCCAGGTGGACGACGACGAGCGGCGGCGGTCGCTGGACGTCCTGCTGCCCGCGCTCTCCTCGTGGCACCGGCAGAGCCGTGACCGCTCGACGGTGGACGACTGGCGGTACCGGATCTCCTGGCAGCCCGTGCCCGGGGGCACCGCGTCCTCGCTCACCGGCACCTGGCTGGTCGTCGTCCCCGCCGGTCATGCCGAGGACGCCTGGGTCACCGAGGCCGTCCGGCTGCTCGGTCTGCGCGGCGCGCGGCCCGTGCTGCTGGAGGCGGACGCCGCCGACGCGGACCGGGACGTCCTGGCCGCGCAGCTGCGCGAGCTGCTCGGCGACAGCGACAGCGACGGCGACGGCAACGGCAACGGCAACGGCGAGCCCGCCGGCGTGCTGTCGTTCCTCGGGCTGGACGACCGCCGCCACCCCGAGCGGCAGACCCTGACGAGCGGCGTCGCGCTCACCCTGACGCTGGTCCAGGCCTTGGCCGAGCTCGGCCTGCGGGCGCCGCTGTGGTGCGTCACGCGCGGCGCCGTGGCCGCCGGGCCGGCCGACAGCCCCGCGGATCCGGTGCAGGCCCAGCTGTGGGGTCTCGGCCGCGTGGTCGCGCTGGAGCACTCCCAGCTCTGGGGCGGCCTGGTCGACCTGCCGGCGGAGCCCGATGAACGGGCGGTCGGCCGACTGGCCCAGGTACTGGCGGGGTCCGCCGAGGAGGACCAGCTGGCCGTTCGGGCGGCCGGACTGTTCGCGCGCCGGATGGTGCACGCGCCGCTCGGCGACGCCCGGCCGGTCCGGGCCTGGCGGCCGCGCGGCACGGTGCTGGTCACCGGCGGCACCGGGAGCCTCGGTCCCCGGCTCGCCCGCTGGCTGGCCGACAACGGCGCCGAGCACCTGGCGCTGGCGAGCCGTTCGGGCCCGGCCGCGCCGGGCGCCGCGGAGCTGGCCGCCGACCTGGAGCAGCGCGGCGTGGCCGTCACGGTGGCCGCCTGCGACGTGGCCGACCGCGCGGCGGTGGCCGGGCTGCTGGACCGGCTGCGGGCGGACGGCCACACGGTGCGGGCCGTCCTGCACACGGCCGCGTTCATCGAGCTGACCTCCGTCACCGGGACCACGCTGGACAGCCTCGACCAGGTGCTGGCCGCCAAGGTCGACGGCGCCCGGTACCTCGCCGAGCTGCTCGACCCGGCCGAGCTGGACGCCTTTGTGCTGTTCTCCTCGATCGCCGCCTTCTGGGGCAGCGGCGACCACGCCGCCTACGCGGCCGCCAACGCGGCGCTCGACGCCCTGGCCGAGCAGGGCCGGGCCGCCGGTCTGCCGGTGGTGTCGGTGGCCTGGGGCGTCTGGGAGGACGCCGTCAACACCTGGAAGAACCTCGGCGACGTGGACGTCGAGCGGACCCGGCGGCGGGTGCGCGGGCAGGGTCTCCCGCTGATGGACCCCGAGCTGGCGATCGCCGCGCTCCAGCAGGTACTGGACCACGACGACGCCTTCGTCGCGGTGGCCGAGATCGACTGGGAGCGCTTCGTCCCGCTGTTCACCGCCGTGCGACCGAGCCCGCTGCTCACCGGGATCCCCGAGGCACGCGCCGTGCTGGCGTCCGCGACCGAGACGGCGGCCCGGTCGGCGGCCGAGTCGGCCGGCTCCGGGTCGGAGCTCCGGCGGTCGCTGGCGGAGCTGTCCGAGCCGGACCAGCTGCGCGTGCTCACCGAGCTGGTCACCACGCACGCGGTCGCGGTGCTGGGGCACAGCGCGCCGGACGGCATCCGCCCCGACCGGGCCTTCAAGGAGCTGGGCTTCGAGTCGCTGACGGCGGTCGAGCTGCGCAACCGGCTGGCGTCCGCCACCGGCCTGCGGCTGCCCGCGACGCTGGTCTTCGACTACCCGACGCCGTCCGCTCTGGTCGCCCAACTGCGGCGTGACGTGCTGGAGTTGGGCGAGGTCGAGGTGGCCGCCCCGGCCGGGCCGACGGCCGCGGCGGCGGACGACGAGGCGATCGCGATCGTCGGCATGGCCTGCCGGTTCCCGGGGGACGTGGCGACGCCGGAGGACCTCTGGCGGCTGCTCGCCACGGACGGCGACGCCGTCTCCGACATGCCCGGTGACCGCGGCTGGGACCTGGACACCGTCCTCGGCCAGCAGGGCGGCTTCCTCCGGGACGTGGACGGCTTCGACGCCGGCTTCTTCGGGATCTCGCCGCGCGAGGCGCTGGCGATGGACCCGCAGCAGCGGCTGCTGCTGGAAACCTCCTGGGAGGCCTTCGAGCGGGCCGGCCTCGACCCTGCGTCCCTGCGCGGCAGCCGGACCGGCACCTTCATCGGCGCCATGCAGCAGGGCTACGGCGTCCGTTCGGTCGACGCCTCGGCCGCCATCGAGGACTACGTCATCACCGGCGCCGTCACCAGCGTCATCTCGGGCCGGCTCGCCTACGCCTTCGGCCTGGAGGGCCCGGCGATCACGGTGGACACGGCGTGCTCCTCGTCCCTGGTCGCCCTGCATCTGGCCACCCGGGCGCTGCGGGCCGACGAGTGCTCGATGGCCGTCGCGGGCGGCACGGTGGTGATGGCGACGCCCGACTCGTTCATCGGCTTCGACCGGATGGGCGCACTGTCGGAGACCGGCCGCTGCAAGGCCTTCTCCGACGACGCGGACGGCTTCGGCCTCTCCGAGGGCGTCGGCGTGGTGCTGCTGGAGCGGCTCTCCGACGCCCGACGCAACGGACACCAGGTCCTCGCCGTGGTGCGCGGATCCGCGCTCAACCAGGACGGCGCCTCCAACGGGCTGGCCGCGCCGAACGGGCCGTCCCAGCAGCGGGTCATCCGCGCCGCGCTCGCCGACGCCCGGCTCACCGCCGCCGATGTGGACGTGGTCGAGGCTCACGGCACCGGCACCCGGCTGGGCGACCCGATCGAGGCACAGGCGCTGCTGGCCACCTACGGGAAGGACCGGGACGCCGAACGGCCGCTGCGACTGGGCGCGTTGAAGTCCAATCTCGGGCACACCCAGGCGACCGCCGGGGTCGCCGGCGTGATCAAGATGGTGCTCGCGCTGCGCAACGAGGTCCTGCCGCGCACCTTGCACGTCAGCGAGCCCACCTCGCACGTCGACTGGTCCTCCGGTGCGATCGAACTGCTCACCGAGGCCCGGGAGTGGCCGCAGGAGGACGGGCGACCGCGTCGGGCGGGCATCTCGGCCTTCGGGATCAGCGGGACCAACGCGCACCTGATCCTGGAGGAGGCGCCGGAGGTCGAGACGGCTCCCGAGGAAGCTCCCGCGCCGTCGGCGGTCGTGCCCTGGGTGCTGTCCGCCCGGACGCCGGACGCCCTGCGCGCCCAGGCCGAGCAGCTGCGGGCCGCCGTCGAGGCGCACCCCGAGTGGGAACCGACCCGGGTGGCGGGCGCGTTGGCGTCCGGCCGGGCGGTCTTCGAGCAGCGCGCGGTGGTCGTCGGCGAGAGCCGGGCCGAGCTGCTGAGCGGACTCGCGGCCGTCGCGGAAGGCACGGGCATCGGTGGCGGTGACTTCGACCGGCCGGTGTTCGTGTTCCCCGGGCAGGGCTCGCAGTGGATCGGCATGGGCGCCGAACTCCTGGACGCCTCACCGGTGTTCGCGGAGTCGATCGCCCGCTGTGAGGCCGCGCTGGCGCCGCACGTCGACTGGTCGCTGACCGAGGTGCTGCGCGGGGGCGACGACCTCATCCGGGTCGACGTCGTCCAGCCCGCACTCTTCGCGGTGATGGTCTCGCTGGCCGAGGTCTGGCGCTCGTTCGGCATCGAGCCCGCCGCCGTCATCGGCCACTCGCAGGGCGAGATCGCCGCGGCCACCGTCGCCGGCGCTCTGACGCTGGAGGACGGGGCACGGATCGCGGCGCTGCGCAGCCGGGCGATCCTGGCGATCGCCGGACGCGGCGGCATGGCCTCTCTCCCGCTGAGTCACGACGATGCCGCCGCGCTGCTGGCGAACTGGGACGGCCGCCTCGGCATCGCCGCCCACAACGGGCCCACCAGCACCGTCGTCGCCGGCGACCAGGACGCGATGGCCGAACTCCTCGCCCACTGCGAGGAGCAGGAGATCCGGGCGCGTCGGATCGACGTCGACTACGCCTCCCACACCCACCACGTCGAGGCGATCCGCGAAGACCTCTCCCAACAGCTAAGCGGTATCACTCCGGTGACAGCCTCTGTCCCGTTCTACTCCACCGTCACCGGCGCACTCATCGACACCACGAAGCTCACCGCCGACTACTGGTACACCAACCTGCGCCAGACCGTCCTGCTCACCGACACCACCCGCGCCGCCCACGCCGACGGCCACCGCGTCTTCGTCGAGGCCAGCCCGCACCCCGTCCTCACCCCGGCCGTCGAGGAGACCCTCGACGGCGTGTTCACCACCGGGACCCTGCGCCGCAACGACGGCGGCCTCCACCGGCTGCTCACCTCCGTCGCGGAGGCCCACCGCCACGGGGCGCCGGTCGACTGGTCGTCCCTCCTCCCCGGCGGCGGCGCCCCGATCGACCTCCCCACCTACCCCTTCCAGCGCGAGCGCTTCTGGCTCACCGCGCCCGCGACCGGCAACCCGCGCACCGCCGGGCTGGACTCGGCCGAGCACCCGCTGCTCGTCGCCGCCGTCCCGCTGCCCGACGACGGGGGCATGCTGTTCACCGGCCGGATCTCGGTCACCACCCACCCCTGGCTGGCCGACCACGCCGTCTGGGACACCGTCCTCGCCCCCGGCACCTCCCTCGTCGAACTCGCCCTGCACGCCGCCCGCCGGGCCGGCTGCGGGGACGTCGAGGAGCTGACCCTCCAGGCGCCGCTGGTCCTCCCGGACCGGCAGGGCGTCCGCCTCCAGGTCCGCGTGGGCGCGCCGGACGACACCGGCCGCCGCCCGGTCACCATCCACTCCGCCGCCGACGGCGCCGAGGCCGCCGACGCCTGGATCTGCCACGCGACCGGCACCGTCACCCCGGCCGGGGCCACCGAGCCCGCCGGGTGGACGACCGGCCCGGTCTGGCCCCCGGCCGGGGCCGTGCCGGTCGAGCTCGACGGGCTCTACGGCCGGCTCGCCGAGGACGGGCTCGGCTACGGCCCGGCGTTCCGGGGCCTGCACGCCGCCTGGCGGCTCGGCGACGAGGTGTACGGCGAGGTCCGGCTCCCGCAGGAGCAACTCGCCGACGCGGCCCGGTTCGGTGTTCACCCCGCGCTGCTGGACGCGGCCCTGCACACCACGCTGATCGACGGCGCGGAGCAGGTGCGGCTGCCGTTCGCGTGGAGCGGGGTCACCCTGCACGCCACCGGCGCGACGGCGCTGCGGGTGCGGCTGACGCCGACCGGCCCGGACGGGATGTCGCTGGCGGTGGCCGACCCGGCCGGTCTGCCGGTGGCCACGGTCGACTCGCTCGCCGTCCGGCCGGTCTCCCGGGCGCAGCTCGGCTCGGCTTCGGGCTCGGCTTCGCAGCGGGCCGCCGCCGACTCGCTGTTCCAGCTGACCTGGCACGAGCTCGGGTCGGACGCGCCGGCCGGCCGTCCGACCGTGGACCCGGCCCGGCACGTGGTGCTGGCCTCCGGCGAGGCCGCGCACCCGGGCCTGGCCGCGCTCGCCGAGGCGATCGGCGCGGGCGCGCCGGTGCCGGAGGCCGTCGTGGTGCCGTGGACGGCGGAGGCCGGCGCGGACACCCTGTCGGCGGAGGCCGCCGGGGTGGCGGTGGAGCGGGCGCTGTCGCTGCTCCAGTCCTGGGTGGGCGACGACCGGTTCGGTGCCGCCAAGCTGGTGCTGGCGACCGGCGGCGCGGTGGACACCAGCGGCACCGGCGGCGGTGTCGGCACCGTCGAGCCGGCCGGTTCGCCGGACCTCGCCGCGGCCGCCGTCTGGGGCGCGGTGCGCTCCGCGCAGGCCGAACACCCGGGCCGGTTCGTCCTGGTGGACCTCGACGGCCCGCGGGCCGACGGGTCCGCGGTGCCGGCGGCCGTGCTGGACGGCGCCGAGCCGCAGTACGTGGTCCGGGCCGGGCGGGTCCTGGTGCCCCGGCTGGCGCGGCTGCACCCGGCCGAGGCGTCCGCCGCTCCGGCGCTGGAGCCGGCGGGCACGGTGCTGATCACCGGCGGGACCGGCACGCTGGGCGCCCTGGTGGCCCGGCACCTGGTGGACGCCCACCGGGTCCGGCACCTGCTGCTGCTCAGCCGGCAGGGGCTCGCCGCCGAGGGCGCGGCGGAGCTGCGGGACGAACTGGCCGCGGCGGGCGCCGAGGTGACGGTCGTCTCGTGCGACGCGGCGGACCGGGGCGCGCTGGCGGCGGTGCTCGCGGCCGTCCCGGCGGACCACCCGCTGACCGGTGTGGTGCACGCGGCCGGGGTGCTGGACGACGGCACGCTCGCCTCGCTCACCCCGGAGCGGGCCAGGGCCGTGCTGCGGCCGAAGGCGGACGCCGCCTGGAACCTGCACCAGCTGACGCTGAACGCCAAGCCGGCGATGTTCGTGCTGTTCTCGGCCGCGGGCGGGGTGCTCGGCAACGCCGGGCAGGCCAACTACGCCGCCGCCAACGCCTATCTGGACGGCCTGGCCGCGCACCGGCGGGCGCTGGGCCTGCCCGGTGTGTCGATGGCGTGGGGGCTGTGGTCGGCGGCCAGCACGATGACCGGCGGCCTGAGCGAGGCGGACCGGGCGCGGATGCGGCGCTCGGGCGTGCTCCCGATGTCCACGGCGGCCGGGCTGGCGCTGTTCGACTCGGCGCTCGGCCAGGAGCGGCCGCTGGTGCTGCCGGTCCGGCTGGACCTGCCCGCGCTGCGCGAGGGCGGGTCGGGGCAGCTGCAGCCGCTGCTGCGGACGCTGCTCGGCGCGGCGCCCCGGCGGGCGGCCGCGGCGGCCGGCGCGGCCGAGGCCGGTGCCGGGCTGTCACTGGACGGCCTGACGGCGGCCGAACGGTCGCACGCGCTGGTCGAGTTGGTGCGCTCCCAGGTGGCGGCGGTGCTCGGGCACGCCTCGGTGGAGGCGGTCGGCACCGGGCGCGGCTTCCTGGAGTCCGGGTTCGACTCGCTGCGCGCGGTGGAGCTGCGCAACCGGCTGACCTCCGCCACGGGGCTGCGCCTGCCGGCGACGCTGGTCTTCGACCACCCGACGCCGGCCGCCGTCGCCGCGCACCTGGGCGAGCTGCTCCGGCCGCAGGAGCGGCCCGCGCCGCCGGCGGCCGCCCTCGACCTCGGCCTCAACCTGGACGGGCTGGAGGCCGGTCTGCGTGACCTCGCCGCCGGGGACGGCGCGGCGCGCGAGCGGCTGGCCGCCCGGCTGCGCGGGCTGGCGGCGCAGCTGCACGCACCGCAGCAGGCCGAGCAGGCTCCCGAACTCGCCGACGAGGACGAGGAGTTCGCGGGCGCCACGCTCGACGAGCTGCTCGACATCGTCGACAGCGAACTGGGGGACGCGTGACCGCGCCCGCCGAGTCAGGTGACCGGACACAGCCGTCGAGCACGTCGTTGAACAGAGAGGCGCACAGCGGGATGACGAGTGACGAGAAGGTCCTCGACGCGCTCAAGCGGCTGACCGTCGACCTGCGCAGGACGCGACGGCGCCTGCAGGAGGTGGAGGACGGGGCCCGCGAGCCGATCGCGATCATCGGCATGGCCTGCCGCTACCCCGGCGGGGTCGCCTCCCCGGAGGACCTGTGGCGGGTGGTGGCCGAGGAGCGGGACGTGATCTCGCCGTTCCCGACCGACCGCGGCTGGGACGAGGACCTGTACGACGCCGACCCGGCGCGCCACGGCTCGGTGTACGTCCGCGAGGGCGGGTTCCTGCACGACGCGGCCGACTTCGACCCGGCGTTCTTCGGCATGGGCGCCCGCGAGGCGCTGGCCACCGACCCGCAGCAGCGGCTGCTGCTGGAGACCGCCTGGGAGGCGTTCGAGCGGGCGGGCATCGACCCGGGGTCGGTGCGCGGCAGCCGGACGGGCGTCTTCGCCGGGGTGATCTACCAGGACTACGCGGCGCGGCTGCGGCGGGTCCCGGGCGAGTTCGAGGGCTACGTCGGCAACGGCAGCACCGCCAGCGTCGCCTCCGGCCGGGTCGCGTACACCCTCGGGCTGGAGGGCCCGGCGGTGACCCTCGACACCGCGTGCTCCTCCTCGCTGGTGGCGCTGCACCAGGCGGCGCAGGCGCTGCGCGGCGGGGAGTGCTCGCTGGCGCTGGCCGGCGGTGTGACGGTGATGGCCTCGCCGATGGCGCTGGTCGAGTTCAGCCGCCAGCGGGGCCTGGCCCCCGACGCGCGGTGCAAGCCGTTCTCGGCCGGGGCGGACGGGACGGCCCTCGGCGAGGGCGTCGGGATGCTGCTGCTGGAGCGGCTCTCGGACGCCCGGCGCAACGGCCGCCGGGTGCTGGCGGTGATCCGGGGCAGCGCGGTCAACCAGGACGGCGCCAGCAGCGGGCTGACGGCGCCGAGCGGGCCCGCGCAGCAGCGGGTGATCCGGCAGGCGCTGGAGAACGCCGGGCTGGCGGCGCGGGACGTGGACGCGGTGGAGGCGCACGGCACCGGGACGACGCTCGGCGACCCGATCGAGGCCCAGGCGCTGCTCGCCACCTACGGGCAGGACCGGGCCGGCGCGGAGCCGCTGTGGCTGGGTTCGGTGAAGTCCAACATCGGCCACGCGCAGGCGGCGGCGGGCGTGGCGGGCGTGATCAAGACGGTGCTGGCGATGCGGCACGGCGTACTGCCGCGCACGCTGCACCTCGACGGCGTCAATCCGCTGGTGGACTGGGACGCGGGGGCGGTGTCGCCGCTGGCGGCCGCCCGGCCGTGGCCGGCGACCGGGCGGCCGCGCCGGGCCGGGGTGTCCTCCTTCGGGGTGAGCGGGACCAACGCGCACCTGGTGCTGGAGGCCGCCGAGGAGGCTGCGGAAGCTTCGGGGAGCGTGGCCGGACCGGCCGCCGGGGCGACCCTTCCGTGGGTGCTCTCCGGCCGGACCGAGGCCGCGCTGCGCGCGCAGGCCGCACGGCTGCTGGACCACCTGGACGGACACCCCGGCTGGTCCGCCGCCGAGGTGGGCGGGGCGCTGGCGCGCACCCGGGCGGCGTTCGAGCACCGGGCCGTGCTGCTCGGGTCGGACCCGGCCGGGTTCCGGGCGGGCCTGGCCGCGCTGGCGGCGGGCGAGCCGCTGCCCGGGCTGGTCCGGGGCGTCGCCCGTGGGGACGCCCGGGTGGTGTTCGTCCTGCCGGAACGGCTCGACCGGACCGACCTGGCACGGCGGCTGCTGGATTCCTCGCCGCTGTTCGCCGAGCGGCTGGCCGCGTGCGACGCGGCGCTCGTCGAGGCCGCCGGCTGGTCCGCCACCCAGGTGCTGCGCGGTGACGCGGGTACCCCCGACCCCGAGCTTCCGGAGGTCGGCCGGGCGGTGCGCTGGGCGGTGCTGGTGGCCCTCGCCGGATGGTGGCAGGGGCACGGAGTGGCCCCGGACGCCGTGGTGGCGCCGGGCGGGGGCGCGGTCGCCGGGGCCTGTGTCGCGGGGGCGCTCTCCCTGGCGGAGGGGGCGCGCGCGGCCCTGTCCGGCGGGCCGTTCGACCCGTCCGGCGCCCGGGTGCCGCTGCTGACGGGCGACCGGGACGGGGCGGTGCGCGAGCTGCTGGCGCGCGGCCACGGCCGGTACGTCCTCCTCGGGTCCGAGCCGGACCTGCCGATCGCGGACGGCATCGACCGTCCCGACGAGGTCCGGGTGGTCGGTGGCGCGGCCGGTGACGGTGACGCACTGCTCCGCGCGCTCGCCGAGCTGTACGTCCACGGCGGGCCGGCCGACTGGTCGGCGGCGCTGCCGACCGCCCCGGCGGGCGACCTCGACCTCCCCACCTACCCGTTCCAGCGCCGCCGCTACTGGCTGGAGGACGGGCCGGCCGTCCCGGACGTGGCGGCGGCCGGGCTCGCCCCGGCCGACCACCCGCTGCTCCAGGCCGTGGTGGAACTCCCGGGCGACGGCGGGCTGCTGTTCACCGGCCGGCTGTCGCCGCGCGAGCTGCCCTGGCTCGGCGACCACACCGTGCACGGGCGGGTGCTGCTGCCCGGCACCGCCGTGGTCGAGCTGGTCCGCTGGGCGGGCGCCCGGGCGGGCTGCGCGCACCTCGACGAACTGACCCTGCACGCCCCGCTGGAGCTCCCCGACCGCGCCGCCGCCCCGGAGACCGGGGTCCGGATCAGGCTGACCGTCGGTTCCCCGGACGGGTCCGGCCGCCGCCCGGTGGAGCTGTCCTCCCGCCCGGCCGGGCCGGGGGACGGCCCCTGGACCCGGCACGCCGTCGGCACGGTGGCCGGCGAGGGACCGGCCGACGGGTCTTCCGGTTCGGCGGACCTGGTCTCCTGGCCGCCGCCGGGCGCCGAGCCGGTCGACCTCGACGGGGCGTACCGCCGGTTCGCCGGGCTCGGCGTCGACTACGGCCCCGCCTTCCGCGGGCTGCGCGCGCTCTGGCGCCGCGGTGAGGAGGTGTTCGCCGAGGTCGCCCTGGCGGAGGCGGACCGGGCCGAGGCCACCCGGTACGGCCTCCACCCGGCGCTGCTGGACGCCGCCCTCCAGGCCTGGGCCGCCGCCACGCCGCACGCCGCCGCCGCTCCGCAGGACGGCGGGGCGATGCCGGTCCCGTTCGCCTGGCACGGCGTCACGGTGCGGGCGACCGGCGCGACGGCCCTGCGGGTGCGGCTCGCGCCCGCCGGTCCGGAGTCGGTGGCGGTGGAGGCGGCCGACCCGGCGGGGGTCCCGGTGGCCTCGGTCGCGAGCCTGCGCTCCCGGCCGCTGCCCGGTGACCGCCCGCTGTCCGGCGAGGCGGCCGGTTCCCCGCTGCTCTGGCGGGTCCGCTGGACGCCGCTGCCGACCGACCCGGCGCCCGCCGCCCTGCGGACGGCCGTGGTGGGGACCGGCCTGCCGGTGGCCGCCGCCGCGCGGTACCCGGACCTCGCCGCGCTGGCCGCCGCGGCCGCCGCCGCGACGCCGGTGCCGGAGGTGGTGTTCGCGCCCGTCCTGCCGACCGCCGGCGACCTGCCGGCCGCCGTCCACACCGCCACCGCCGAGGCGCTGGCGCTGGTGCGGTCCTGGCTGGCCGAGCCGCGGTTCGCCGCCGCCCGGCTGGTCGTGGTCACCCGGGGCGCCCAGGCCGTCGACACCGACACCGGTACCGACGCGCCCGACCTCGCCTCGGCGGCGGTCTGGGGCCTGCTGCGGTCGGCCCTGTCCGAGCACCCCAGGCGGTTCGGCCTGCTGGACCTCGACGGGGCCGAGGCCGCTCCCGCCGAGGCCGACCTGGCCCGGGCCCTCGCCCTGGCAACGGACGAACCGCAGCTGGCGCTGCGTCACACCGGCCTCCTGGCCCCGCGCCTGGTGGCGGCCGAACCGCCCAGCGGCGACGTCCCCGCCTTCGACCCGGACGGCACCGTCCTGATCACCGGCGGCACCGGCACCCTCGGCGGCCTGCTCGCCCGGCACCTGGTCGCGCACGGCGCCCGGCACCTGCTGCTGGCCGGCCGGCGCGGACCGCAGGCCCCGGGCGCGGCCGGACTGGTCGCGGAACTGACCGCCGCGGGCGCCGAGGTCACCGTCGCCGCCTGCGACACCGCCGACCGCGCGGCCCTGGCCGGCCTGCTGCGCTCGGTGCCCGACGCCCACCCGCTGACGGCGGTGGTGCACGCGGCCGGGGTCACCGACGACGGCCTGCTGACCGGGCTGACCCCCGAGCGGCTCGACGCCGTCCTGCGGCCGAAGGTGGACGCGGCCTGGCACCTGCACGAGCTGACCCGCCTCGGCCAGGAGGAGGGCGGGCCGGTCGCCTTCGTCCTGTTCTCCTCCGCCTCCGGCACCTTCGGCACCGCCGGGCAGGCCAACTACGCCGCCGCCAACGCCTTCCTCGACGCGCTCGCCCACCGGCGCCGCGCCGAGGGCCTGCCGGGCCTCTCGCTGGCCTGGGGCCCATGGGCCGAGAAGAGTGACCTGACGGGGCGTCTCAACGGCGCCCAGGCAGCCAAGTTGGCCCGCGAGGGGTTCGGTGATCTTTCCACGGCGGAAGCCCTTGATCTCTTCGACACCGCCCGTATGATGATCAACGAGCCGGTGCTCGTCCCGATTCGGCTGGACCTCGTAGCGGTGCGAGGCCGCGCCGACCAGGGACAAGTTCCGTCGCTGCTGCGGGATCCGGTCACCGGAACGGCCACCGGGACGGTCCCCGCCGCGGCTCCGGCCGCCACCCCGGTGGCGGCTGATCCGGCAGCCGGTTTCGCGCAGCGCCTGCGGGCGATGCCGGAGCCCGAACGCCGGCGGGCCCTGCTCGACCTCGTCCGCACCCACGCGGCGGTCGTGCTGAGCGAGTCCGGACCCGAGGACGTCGACCCCGGCCGGGGCTTCGTCGACCTGGGCTTCGACTCGCTCGCCAACCTCGAACTCCAGGACCGGCTGGAGGAGGCCACCGGCCTCCAGCTGACCGGCACCCTGGTCTTCGACCATCCCACCGCGACGGCCCTGGCCGATCACCTCTGCACCCTGTTCGGCGCCGAGGAGACGACGACGGTGAGCCCGGCGCTCGCCGAACTCGACCGGCTGGAGGCGTTCCTGACGCCCTTCACCGACGACGAACAGGCCCGGACGGCGATCACCCACCGGCTGAAGGACCTGCTCTCCCGCTGGAGCGACGACCGGGACGGCCCCGACCGGACCGACCTCGCCTCGGCGACCGACGACGAACTCTTCGACGTGCTCGACCAGTTGCGCGCAGGCTGAGACACCCATCCGCCGAGAGGCCCCCGCTGTACCCGTCCCCGTTCAGGTCGACCCCCGCACCGGCTGAGGAGCAGGCTCAAGTGGCACAAGAAGACAAGCTTCGCGAGCACCTCCGCTGGGCTGCCGCCGAACTCGGCGAGGCCCGCCGCCGGGTGGCCGAACTGGAGGAGGCCGACCGCGAGCCGATCGCGATCGTCGGCATGAGCTGCCGCTACCCGGGCGGGGTCCGGACGCCGGAGGAGCTGTGGGAGCTGGCGGTCGCCGGCCGGGACGCGGTCGGCCCGCCGCCCGCCGAACGCGGCTGGCGGACCGAGGACTTCCACGACCCCGACGGCCTGCGCCCCGGCACCTCCTACGTCTGGGAGGGCGGCTTCCTCGACGGGGCCGACCGGTTCGACCCGGCGTTCTTCGACATCAGCCCGCGCGAGGCGCTGGCCATGGACCCGCAGCAGCGACTGCTGCTGGAGACCGCCTGGGAGGCGTTCGAGCGGGCCGGCCTGCCCCCCGCGACCGTGCGCGGCACCCGGGTCGGGGTGTTCACCGGGCTGATGTACCACGACTACGGCACCCGGCTGGGCACCGTGGACGAGTCGGTCGCGGGCTTCCTCGGCGCCGGCACCTCGGGCAGCGTCGCGTCCGGACGGATCGCCTACACGTTCGGGCTGGAGGGCCCGGCGGTGACCGTGGACACCGCCTGTTCCTCCTCCCTGGTGACCCTGCACCTCGCCGCCCAGGCGGTCCGCCGCGGCGACTGCGCGATGGCGCTGGCCGGCGGCGTCACGGTGATGGCCACGCCCGACACCTTCGTCGAGTTCAGCCGGCAGGGCGGCCTCGCCCGGGACGGCCGCTGCAAGGCCTTCGCGGCGGCCGCCGACGGCACCGCCTGGGGCGAGGGCGCGGGAATGCTGCTGGTCGAGCGGCTCTCCGACGCCCGCCGGCTCGGCCACCCGGTGCTCGCCGTACTGCGCGGCTCCTCGATCAACCAGGACGGCGCCAGCAGCAGCCTCTCCGCCCCCAACGGCCCCTCGCAGCAGCGGGTGATCCGGCAGGCCCTCGCCGAGGCCGGGCTGTCGCCGGACCTGATCGACGCGGTGGAGGCGCACGGCACCGGCACCCGGCTGGGCGACCCGATCGAGGCGCAGGCGCTGCTGGCCACGTACGGGCAGGAGCGGCCGGCCGAACGCCCGCTGCTGCTCGGCTCGTTGAAGTCCAACATCGGGCACACCCAGGCGGCGGCGGGCGTGGCCGGGGTGATCAAGATGGTGCTGGCGATGCGCAACGGCGTACTGCCGCGCACCCTGCACGTCGACGAGCCGACGCCGCACGTCGACTGGACGGCCGGCGCCGTCGAGTTGCTCACCGAGAACCGGGAGTGGCCGCGGACGGGGCGGCCGCGGCGGGCCGCGGTGTCCTCGTTCGGGGTCAGCGGGACCAACGCGCACGTGATCCTGGAGGAGGCGCCGGAGGTCGAGGCGGTTCCCGAGGAAGCTGCTGCGCCGTCGGCGGTCGTGCCCTGGGTGCTGTCCGCCCGGACGCCGGAGGCGCTGCGCGCCCAGGCCGAGCAGCTGCGGGCCGTCGTCGAGGCGCACCCGGAGTGGAAACCGGCCCGGGTGGCAGGCGAGTTGGCGTCGAGCCGGTCGGTGTTCGAGCAGCGCGCGGTGGTCGTCGGCGGGAGCCGGGCCGAGCTGCTGAGCGGCCTCGCGGCCGTCGCGGAGGGCACCGCCGCACCCGGGGTGGTGTCGGGCAGTGGCAGCTTCGACCGGCCGGTGTTCGTGTTCCCCGGCCAGGGCTCGCAGTGGATCGGCATGGGCGCCGAACTCCTGTACGCCTCACCGGTGTTCGCGGAATCGATCGCCAAGTGTGAGGCCGCGCTGGCGCCGCACGTGGACTGGTCGCTGACCGAGGTGCTGCGCGGCGGCGACGACCTCACCCGGGTCGACGTCGTCCAGCCCGCGCTGTTCGCGGTGATGGTCTCGCTGGCGGAGGTCTGGCGCTCGTTCGGGATCGAGCCCGCCGCCGTCATCGGGCACTCGCAGGGCGAGATCGCCGCCGCCACCGTCGCCGGAGCGCTCAGCCTGGAAGACGGGGCACGGATCGCCGCCCTGCGCAGCCGCGCCATCCTCGCCATCGCCGGACGCGGCGGCATGGCCTCACTCCCCCTCGACCGCGCTCAGACCACCGAGCTGCTGGCACCCTGGCAGGGCCGGCTCGGCATCGCCGCCCACAACGGGCCCACCAGCACCGTCATCGCCGGCGACGACGACGCCCTCACCGAACTCCTCGCCCACTGCGAGGAACAGGAGATCCGCGCGCGCCGGATCGACGTGGACTACGCCTCGCACACCCACCACGTCGAGGCGATCCGCGAAGACCTCTCCCGACAGCTAGCCGGTATCACTCCGGTGACAGCCTCTGTCCCGTTCTACTCCACCGTCACCGGCGCACTCATCGACACCACGAAGCTCACGGCGGACTACTGGTACACCAACCTGCGGCAGACCGTCCTGCTCACGGACGCGACGCTCGCCGCGCACGCCGACGGCCACCGCGTCTTCATCGAGGCCAGCCCGCACCCCGTCCTCACCCCGGTCCTCCAGGACGCGCTCGACCCCGTCTTCACCGCCGGCACCCTGCGCCGCAACGACGGCGGCCTCCACCGCCTGCTCACCTCCCTCGCCGAGGCCCAGGTCCACGGCGCCCCGGTCGACTGGTCGGCCCTGCTGCCCGGCGGCGGCGCCCCGATCGACCTCCCGACCTACCCCTTCCAGCGCGAGCGCTTCTGGCTCGACGCCACCGAGTCCACCGGGGACGTCCGCGCCGCCGGGCTCGACTCCGCCGAACACCCGCTGCTCGGCGCCCTGGTGGCACTCCCGGAGGACGACGGGCTGGTCCTCACCGGCCTGGTCTCCACCGCCACCCACCCGTGGCTCGCCGACCACTCCGTCTTCGGCACCGCGCTCCTGCCCGGCACCGCCCTGGTCGAACTCGCCCTCCACGCCGGCGACCACACCGGCTGCGACGTCCTCGACGAACTGACTCTCCAGGCACCGCTGTTGCTGCCGGAGGACGGCCCGGTCCGGCTCCGGCTCCGGGTCGGCCCGGCGGACGAGGACAGCCGCCGCGCCTTCTCCCTCCACTCCGCCCCCGGCAGCGACACCGACGCGCCGTGGACCCGGCACGCGACCGGCGTCCTGGCCCCCGGCGCCGAGCGCCCGTCCTGGGACCTCGCCGCCTGGCCCCCGCCCGGCGCGGCGCCGGTGGACCTCACCGAGCTCTACCCCCGCCTGGCCGCCGACGGTCTCGGCTACGGCCCGGCCTTCCAGGGCCTGCACGCCCTCTGGCGGCAGGCGGACGTGCTGTTCGCCGAGGTCCGGCTGCCGCTCGAACAGCACGACGCGGCCGCCCGGTTCGGCCTTCACCCCGCCCTGCTGGACGCAGCCCTGCACGCGGTGCCGGCCGCGGCCCCGGGTGAGGTGCGGCTGCCGTTCGCGTGGAACGGGGTCACCCTGCACGCCACCGGCGCGACCACGCTGCGGGTGCGCCTGTCGCCAACCGGGACCGACGCGCTCGCCCTCACGGTGGCCGGCGGCCCGCAGCTGCGCCCGGTCCACCGGGCGGCTCGCCAGCGCGGCCACCTCGGCGACGGGCGCGCCGGTCCCGTCGG